>SKWP01000172.1 GCA_007128865.1 Paracoccaceae bacterium | reverse complement strand
CCCTGTGCTTGAGTGCGGCACTGACGCAGAAGGCCACCAGCAGCGCGTAGAGCAGCAAAAGCGATGCCCCGCCAAGAAAGCCGAATTCCTCGGCCAGCGAGGTGAAGATGAAATCGGTGTGTTTTTCGGGCAGGAAGTTCAGCCGCGACTGGGTACCCTGCATGAAGCCGCGCCCCGACCAGCCGCCCGACCCCATGGCGATCTTGGACTGGCTGATGTGATACCCCGCCCCCAGCGGGTCGATCGACGGGTCGAGGAAAGCATCGATGCGGCGGTACTGGTAATCCTTCAGCAACTGCCATTCGGTGCCGCGCGACAGCATCACCGCAGCGATCAGCAGCGCGCCGATCACGATCACCGCGGCGAAATAGAGCCAGTGGACACCGGCCAGGAACATCATCGCCGCGCCGCCTGCCAGCAGCAGAAGCGCGGTACCCAGATCCGGCTGGCGAAGCACCAGCAGGGTCGGGATCAGGATCATCAGCAGCGCGATCACCACCCAGACGGGGCGCGACGCCCGCCGCACGTCGAGCCAGTCGTAATAGGCGGCCAGCGCCATGACGAGGGTGATCTTGGCAAGCTCCGAAGGCTGCAGCCGGATGAAGCCCAGGTTGATCCAGCGTTGCGCCCCCATGCCGACGCTGCCAAAGAACTCTACCGCGATCAGCAGCAGGATGGTTGCGCCATAGGCAAGCCCCGCGGTGTTGCGCCAGAACCAGATCGGGACGAAGGCAACCGCGAACATCACCGCCAGCCCGAACAGGAACCGGCGCAGATGAGGCTCTGCCCAGGGCTGGAGCGAGCCCCCGGCAATGGAATAGAGCATCACGAATCCGACCCCGGCCACGGCACCGAGCAGCACCACGATCGCCCAGTTCAGATGCAGGATCTTGGATAATCCGGTCGGCACCCGGACCACGGTGTATTCAAGATAGCTCACGTCCGGCGGCCTTGCGAAATCTCGGCGGGCAGCAGGCGTTCCTGCAACTCGCGCTGCATGGTCTCGATCCGGTTGCGCTGGGGCGCGGGGTAGGCCGACAGCGGCGGCAACCCGCCGTGAAGGGCCTGCAACATGATATCCCGGCTGATCGGTGCCGCCGCCGAGGCGCCGCCACCGCCGTGTTCCACCACCACCGAGACCGCCAGCCTTGGCGCCGCTTCGGGGCCATAGCCGACGAAAAGCGCATGGTTTCGGCGGTTCCAGGGCAGGTCTTCCTGCCGCCGGACGCCGGCGGCGCGCTCGGCCGCGGTGATCGTGTAGACCTGGCTGGTCCCGGTCTTTCCGGCCATCCGGTAGCCGGCCTCGACCACGCGCGAGGAATAGGCGGTGCCGCGCTGGTGGTTGACGGTCTCGTTCATGCCGCGTCGGACCTGCGCCAGCCACGCCGGATCAAGCCCCAGTGACGGCCAGTCCCGCACCGGCTGTTCGACCCCGCCGACCGCCCGCACCAGCCGCGGCTCTACCGCGCGGCCGCTGGCCAGGCGGGCCGTCATCACCGCCAGCTGCAGCGGGCTGGACAGCACGAAACCCTGACCGATCGAGGCGTTGATGGTATCGCCGACAAGCCAGGATTCGTTCCGCCGCCGCTGCTTCCATTCGCGCGATGGATTGAGCCCGGCCGAGACCGATGACATCGGCAGTTCGAAACGTTCGCCAAAGCCGAAGCGCCGGGCCATGGCATGCATGCGGTCGATTCCGACCCGCTGGGCGAGTTCGTAGAAATAGACGTCACAGGATTCGGAAAGCGCCGAGACCATGTTGACCCGGCCATGCCCGCCGCCCTTCCAGCAGTGAAAGCGCCGTCCGGATACGTCGATATGGCCGGGGCAGAAGATGCGTTCCTCCGGCACCACCTCGCCGGCCTCAAGCGCGGCCAGCGCCGTGACCATCTTGTAGGTCGAGCCGGGCGGATAGACGCCCTGTACCGACTTGTCCACCAGCGGGCGGTATGCGTCTTCCAGCAACGCGCTGAAATCGGTCTGCGATATGCCGCGGGCAAACAGGTTGGGGTCGTAGCTGGGCGAGGAAGCGATGGCCAGCAGATCGCCGGTCTCGACCTCCATCACCACCGCGGCCGCCGACTGGCCGTCGATGCGCGCCTGAACGAAGTTCTGCAGACGGTGGTCGAGGGTAAGCTGCACGTTCTGGCCCGGTGTGCCCTCGCGCCGGTCCAGTTCGCGCATGACGCGGCCGACGGCATTCACCTCGATCCGGCGCGAACCGGCACTGCCGCGCAGGGTTTCTTCCATCCGCCGTTCCACGCCCAGCTTTCCGATCTGGAAACCGGGGATCTGCAACACGGGTTCCGGGTCTTCCAGGGCTTCCAGATCGCGTTCGCTGACCGCGCCGACATAGCCGACGACATGGGCAAGATCGGCGGCCAGCGGGTAATGGCGTGAAAGACCCACCTCGGGCGTGATCCCGGGCAGGGCCGGCGCATTGGCGGCGACGCGGGCGACCTCTTCCCAGGTCAGGCGTTCTGCCACGCTCACCGGCACGAACGGGCGATGGCGCCGCACCTCGCGCAGGACCCTTTCGATATGGTCATCTTCGAGCGGGATCAGAAGCGACAGCCGGTCAAGAACCGCCTCAACATCGCCGGCATCCTCGCGCACGATCACCACGCGATAATTCTGTTCGTTGCCGGCCAGCAGTTTGCCGGCGCGGTCGGTGATCAGCCCCCGGACAGGCGGGATCAGGCGCAGGTTGATCCGGTTTTCTTCGGCCAGAAGCCGGAACTGGTCGGCCTGATCGACCTGCATGTAGCGCATCCGCAGCGCCAGCACGCCCAAAGTCGCCACCTGAAGGCCACCCAGAAACAGGGCCCTGCGCCCGATCCGGCGCAGCCCGTCGTCACCGTCCTTCGGCGGGCGCGTCACAGCGGTCTTCCCAATGCATCGACCTCGCCGGTGGCGGGCTTGCGGATGCGCAGCAGATAATGCGTGGCCAGAACCACCAGCGGGTAGGCCGCCAGCGTCACGACCAGTTGCAGCAGCACCTGCCCCAGCGCCGGTTGCGGAACCAGGGTGACGGCAAGGACAGTGCGTTCGATCAGCATCAGGGTGGTCGCCACGGCGGCGACAATGGCCCATTCGGCAGGAAAGCTCAACTCGCGCATCAGTGATTGCCTGCCCCGCAGGAATTCGCACCCGATCACGACCAGCGCCGCCCAGAGGCCGGGCGGGCGCATGATCAGCAGGTCTTCCAGCAGCACGACCGCGGCCACCAGCAGGGCCGGCATGTAATCGGGCCGGCGCAGCACCCAGGCCAGCACCAGGCACAGGACAAGGTCGGGGCCCGGAACCGCGGTTGGCTGGGTGCTGAGCGGCAACATGCGAAGGAACAGCCAGACCAGCGACAACCCGGCAAAGAGTGCCCACATGGAGGTGCGGCGGCGGATCACCCCGTCAGCCATCGGTGCCTCCGGTTTCGCGTTGCGGGGCGGCAGGGACGATCAGGCTGCCGGGGTCCGAAATGCGCTCGGCCGGTTGCGACCGCAGCACGCGCAGAAACTCCAGCCGTCCGTAATCGGCCGCAAGCCGCACCCGCAGCCGCCGGTCGGGTCCAAGCGCGACCTGGCCCACCAGCAGCCCCGCCGGCAACACCCCGCCGTCGCCCGACGTCACCACCCGGTCGCCGGGGCGCACCACTTCGGGGCTTTCGATGAAATCGAGCGGCGGCAGCGTGCTGTTGTCGCCGGCCAGAATTGCCCGCTGCCCCGATGGCTGCACCGTCACCGGAACACGGCTGTTGGAATCGGTCAGCAGGATGACCCGGCTGGTCTGTTGCCCGACGCCGGATATGCGCCCCACCATCCCCAGCCCGTCCATGGTTGCCCAGCCGTCGCGGATGCCGTCGCGTGCACCCACGTTCAGCAGCACCGACTGGCGAAAGGGCGAACCCGAATCGGCCAGAACCACGCCGGTCACATGGGTCAGGCGCGGATCGACACGCACCTGATTGAGATCGCGCAGCTGGGCGTTCTGCTGTTCAAGCTGCAAGGCCGCCTCGCGCCAGGCCCGCATCTGCTGCAACTCGCGGCGCAACTGCTGGTTCTGTTCATGGATGCGCGCGTAAGACCGGAAGTCCTCGACCAGCCCGACAAAGCGGGTGACGGGGCGCATCGCCCAGTCCATGTTCGGCACCAGCCTGTCCACCAGCGCGATGCGAAAGCGTTCAACCCGCGGGCTGTCGATTCGCCACAGCGCAAAGGTCGCCACCAGCACGAACACCAGCACCCCGATCAGGATGCGCCGCACCGGCCGGGTGAATTCATCAGGACTGTGGCGTTCCTTGGCCATGCCGCTCTCCTGCCGGAGCCGAAAGGGCGCCCTGGCTGCCGGTCCGCCGACCGGCGGCTCAGCTTTCGTAGTCTATGGCATGGCGCAACTGCTTTTCGTATTCCAGCGCCTTGCCGGTTCCGATTGCCACACAATTCAGTGATTCATCGGCCACCGAGATCGCAAGCCCGGTCTGTTCGCGCAGGGCCAGATCGAGATCGCCCAGCAGCGCACCGCCGCCGGTCAGCATCACGCCGCGGTCGACGATGTCGGCGGCAAGGTCGGGCGGGGTGGCTTCCAGCGCCATCATCACCGCCTCGCAGATCGACTGAACGGTTTCCGAAAGCGCCTCGGCAACCTGCGCCTGGCTGATCTCGATTTCCTTCGGCACCCCGTTCAGCAGGTCGCGGCCGCGGATCTGCATCACCTGTCCCCGCCCGTCATCGGGCATGCGGGCCGTGCCGATCGAGGTCTTGATGCGCTCGGCTGTGGCCTCGCCGATCAGCAGGTTCTGCTGGCGCCGCAGGTACGAGATCACCGCCTCGTCCATGCGGTCGCCGCCCACCCGGACCGACCGTGCATAGACGATGTCGCCCAGCGACAGGACAGCAACTTCGGTGGTGCCGCCGCCGATGTCGACCACCATGCTGCCGGTGGGGTCGGTGATCGGCATTCCGGCGCCGATGGCCGCGGCGATGGGTTCGGCAATCAGCCCCGCCCGCCGCGCCCCGGCCGAAAGCACCGACTGGCGGATTGCGCGTTTTTCAACCGGGGTCGCGCCATAGGGAACGCAGACGATGACCTTGGGCTTCGAAAAGGTGGTGCGCCGGTGAACCTTGCGGATGAAATGCTTGATCATCTCTTCCGCCACATCGAAATCGGCAATCACGCCGTCGCGCATCGGCCGGATCGCCTCGATGCTGCCGGGGGTGCGGCCCAGCATCAGCTTGGCATCCTCGCCCACGGCCAGCACCTGCTTGACCCCGTCCTTGACGTGGTAGGCCACCACCGAGGGTTCGTTCAGGATGATCCCCTGACCCTTGACATAGACCAGGGTGTTGGCCGTGCCGAGGTCGATCGCCATGTCGGACGAAAAGAGACCCGAAAAGCCGAACATCGTGTTGTACCCTCACTGGTGGCGCAGCGCGCGACGATTCCCCGCGCGCCTTGGCGCAGGTGTTCTTCGCATCTGCCACCAGCCGCGTAAAGTCACTGTACCGGGACCGCCGGCGCCATTCCGCCGCCGCCGGTCAGGTCTGCCGATGGCCCGTGGCCGACGGGCCGCGTCTCAGGAAGCGCTGCGATAGTCCAGCCCCGGCCGGCCCGCGCGTTCGAAGTGCAGGTACTTGTTGAGCGCGTTGATATAGGCCCGCGCCGAGGCGACCACGGTATCGGTATCGGCGGACTGGCCGGTAAAGATGCGCCCGCCCGATTCCAGCCGCACGCTGACGGTGGCCTGGGCATCGGTGCCTTCGGTCACCGCATGGACCTGATAGAGCTGCAACCGCACCTCGTGCGGCACCAGTTCCTTTACCGCGTTGAAGGTGGCATCCACCGGCCCGTCGCCGGTGGCGGTCGTGGCCTTTGCGTCGCCGTCCACCACCAGCGCCATCTCGGCCGTCTGCGGGCCTCCGGTGCCGCAGACCACCCGCAACGAATGCAACTGCACCAGATCGTCCTGCGCGGCGGCGGTGCTGTCGGCCATCAGCGCGATCAGGTCGTCGTCGTAGACTTCCTTCTTGCGGTCGGCCAGCGCCTTGAAGCGGACGAACACATCGGCAAGCTGGTTGTCGGCGATCTCGAAGCCCAGATCGCGCAGCTTTGCCCGCAGCGCCGCACGGCCCGAATGCTTGCCCATCACCAGATTGGTGGACGCCAGGCCGATATCCTCGGGCTTCATGATCTCGAAGGTTTCGGCGTTCTTCAGAACCCCGTCCTGATGAATGCCGCTTTCATGGGCAAAGGCGTTCTTGCCCACGACGGCCTTGTTGAACTGCACCGGAAAGCCTGACACCGCGGCGACCAGACGACTGGCCTGCATGATCTTCGTGGTGTCGATGCCGGTATGCCAGGGCATGATGTCATGGCGGACCTTCAGCGCCATCACCACCTCTTCCAGCGCGGTGTTGCCGGCGCGTTCGCCCAGGCCGTTGATAGTGCATTCGATCTGCCGGGCGCCGGCCTCGACTGCGGCCAGCGCGTTGGCCGTGGCCATGCCCAGATCGTTGTGGCAGTGGGTGGCAAAGACCACGGTATCGGCCCCGGGCACCCGTTCGAGCAGCATCGCGATCAGTTCGGCGCTTTCGCGCGGGGCGGTGTAGCCGACCGTATCGGGAATGTTGATGGTGGTTGCGCCCGCCTTGATCGCGGTTTCCACGACCCGGCAGAGATAGTCGCGCTCGGTCCGGGTGGCATCCATGGGCGACCACTG
>SKWP01000352.1 GCA_007128865.1 Paracoccaceae bacterium | reverse complement strand
ATATCGAACAGGGCCCGATCCTGGAGGCCGAGGGCAAGGATGTGGGCATCGTCACCCATGGTCAGGGTCTTCGATGGGTGCAATGCACCGTCACCGGCAAAGGCCAGCATACCGGTTCGACCCCGATGTACATGCGCCGCAACGCCGGGCGCGGGCTGGCACGGGTGACAGAGCTTGTCCACGAAATCGCAATGAAGCTGCAGCCGAATGCGGTCGGCGCCATCGGCCATGTCGAAGTCTTTCCGAACAGCCGCAATGTCATCCCGGAAAAGGTTGTTTTCACAATAGATTTTCGGTCTCATGTGCCGGATCATCTGGACAGGATGGTTGGCGAACTCAATGCTCGTGCTCCGGGGCTTTGTGCCGAGGTCGGCGTGCGTTTCCAATCGGAAATCGTTGGTTCCTTCGATCCGCCGGCCTTTGACCCGGTGCTGGTGGACCGGGTGCGCAAGGCTGCCGAAAACCTCGGATACAGTCACATGGATATCGTTTCCGGTGCCGGCCATGATGCATGCCGACTGGTCGACATCTGCCCGACAACCATGGTGATGACGCCCTGTGTCGACGGCATCAGCCACAACGAGGCCGAGCAGATCACCCCCGAATGGGCCGAGGCCGGCACCAATGTCCTGATGCAGGCGGTGCTGGAAACGGCGGAGATTGTCGACTGATGCGGTGTGCAGGATCACCTTGAAGGCCGCGTCCGTATCTCCGTGCAGGCGGGGCGGACCATGCGATCGTCGCCTCGCTCCGGGGGCCCGCTACAGCGGCTTGAAGGCCCTCGTCGGGGTGCGAAGGCCGAAAGCGTTTCCGGCCGGCCGCAGGAAGGACAGGATCGATGCTGACCGGAGTGCTCGAAGCGGCTGTGTATGCCGACGACCTCGAAGAGGCCCGTCGCTTTTACGGGCAGGTCTTGGGCCTGACCGAGATTGCCGCCCGGCGCGGAAGACACGTCTTTTTCCGCTGCGGCGGTTCGGTGGTGCTGGTGTTTTGCGCCGAGGCAACCCGCACCCCGCCGCCGCCCGGCGCGGCGCTGCCGGTGCCCCCGCACGGGGCCACCGGCGCGGGCCATCTGTGCCTCGCGGTGGCGGAAGCCGACATGGCGGCGCTGGTCACCCGCCTGCAAAAGGCCGGCGTTGCGATCGAGGCAGACTTCTGCTGGCCCAACGGCGTGCGTTCGGTCTATGTGCGCGATCCGGCAGGCAATTCGGTGGAATTTGCGGCGCCGCGCCTGTGGGGCCTTGACCGATGAGCGCAGCGCGGGTGCTGGTCCTGATCTGCGCGTCCGGGCGCGGCGACCGGATGCGCGGCGGCGACAAGCTGCTCGAACAGGTCGAAGGCCGGCCGTTGCTGCGGTTGCTGGCGCAGCGGGCCGTCGCTGCGGGTGCGCCGGTCTGCGTCAGCCTGCCCGCGCCGCCGGGGCCGCGGGGGGATGCGTTGGCGGGGCTCGACGGGGTGGATGCGGTGCCGCTGCCGGGCGCGGGGCAGGAAGGCATGGCGGCGTCGCTGCGGCTGGGTGCGGCACGCGCCGGCGCAGCGGGTGCCATCGGGCTCATGGTGCTGCCCGGCGACATGCCCGAAATCGAAAGCGCCGACATCGCGGCGATGACGGCGGCCTTTGCCGCCGATCCCGCCTGCATCCTTCGCGCGTCATCCGCCGGGCGGCCGGGCAACCCGGTGATCCTGCCGGCCGATCTGTTTGCCGGGATTGCCGCGCTGCGCGGCGATACCGGGGCGCGTGGCATCCTTGCGCGTCAGGCCGGGCGCGTGCGGCTGTTCGATCTGCCGGGCAGGCGTGCCCTTGTCGATCTCGACACGCCCGAGGACTGGGCCGCCTGGCGGGCGCTGCGCGGCTGATCCGCAGGCGGCATGGTGCGGGAAGCCTGACGGATGCTGCCCGATGACGGCCGGGAGCCCGGAGCGGACGGTGGCCGGGGCACGGACAGAGGGCAGCGCCCGACCGCCGGGTGGGCGCTGCATGGTGGATAGCCTGGCGGTTTATGGTGCAAGAACATCCGACCGAACAACAGCTTGAACCGTTGCAGGGCGCCCGCCCGTCGTGCCGAAGGCACGCCTGCGGCGTGACGGGGGCGGTCGGGCGCGGCCCGGCGGCGCTGCGCGCCTTGATTCCGGGCCAAGGGGGGGCGGCGTCTGCTCCGTCCCGCATCGCGGCCCGTCATGCCTGTGGCGCGCGGCGCAGGCGGGGGCCAGACACCAGGCGCCGACCGCTACAGCATCATGATCCGCGCCTCGTCGGTCTCGGCGACATAGAGGCACCGCAGCTCGAAACTCTGGTTGCTGCGGGTGACGGCCAGCGTCACCTCCTCGCCAGCCGGCGTTGGCCTTACCGCCACGATGCTGACCACCGAAAGCCCGGCCTCCCGCGCACCGGCGCGGCAGGCCGCTTCGGCCCGGCTGCCCGACGGAGCGGTGGCGGCCGGGGCCGCACCGGGGCCGGATGGTACCGGCAAGGCCATCTGGCAACCCGCTGCGAGCAAAAGGAATAGGGCAGAAATGGCGATGCGGCGCATGCAGTGCTCCTGTCGGTCGGGCGGCCTGAAACAGCCCCATCTTAGCCGCGCCCGCAGCCCCGTCCAATGCAGGGAACAGCGCTGCGGCACAATTCCGCCGGTACCGGTTTCAGCCTGCCAGCAGCGCGCCGGCGGCTTCGCGGGCGGCATCGGTCACGGCCTCGCCGGCCAGCATGCGGGCGATTTCCTCGATCCGGGCATCCCGGTCCAGCGCAACGACACGCGACAGGGTCACACCGCCCCGCACCGCCTTTTCCACCCGCCAGTGATGCGCGCCCCGCGCCGCAACCTGCGGCGCATGGGTCACCACCAGCACCTGCCCGCCCTCGGCCAGCGCGGCCAGACGCCGGCCCACCGCATCGGCCGTTGCGCCGCCAATGCCGCGGTCGATTTCGTCGAAGATCAGCGTGCGGCTGCCCGAGCCGCGCATCAGGCAGACCTTGAGCGCCAGCAGGAACCGCGAAAGCTCCCCCCCCGATGCGATCCGGTCCAGCGGGCCGGCCGGGGTGCCGGGGTTGGTTGCGACCTCGAACACCACCGCATCGCTGCCTTCGGGGCCGGCATCGGCTGCATCGATGCGGGTGGCAAACACGGCCCGTTCAAGCCGCAGCGGCGGCAGTTCGGCGGCCATCGCCACATCCAGCTGCGCCGCCGCGGCACGGCGCGCCCCGGTCAGCGCCGCAGCGGCAGCCGCATGGCCGTCGCGGGCACGGGCCACCGCTGCCCGCAGCGCATCGATATCGCGCGCGCCACCGTCCAGCGCCGCCAACCGGCTGCGCAGCGTTTCGGCAAGCGCCCCCAGATCATCGGGCGCCACGGAATGCTTGCGCGCCATGGCCCGCAGGGCAAACAGACGCTCTTCGGTCGCCTCCAGCGCGCCCGGATCGAAGTCGAGCGCCGCCGCACAGGCCTCGACCCCCGATTGCGCCTCGCCCAGTTCGATCAGCGCCCGCGACAGCGCCGAAAGTGCGGCTTCCAGCGCTTCGCCGGCGGCGCCTTCGCCGCTGCGCGCCGCGGCGCCTTCCAGCCATCGGGCGGCATCGGCCATGCGCCCCTCGGCCCCGTCAGGCGACAGCGCCGCCTGCGCGCGGGCGACATCTTCGCGGATACGGTCAGCGGCCTGCATGGCACGGCGGCTGGCGTCAAGCGCGGCCTCCTCGCCCGGTTGCGGCGCCAGCGCATCCAGCTCGGCCACCGCATGGCGCAGGAAATCCTCTTCGCCGCGGTCGGCGGCCAGCGCCTCTTCGGCGTTTCGCAGTGCTGCCTCGGCCGCGGCCAGCGCCCGCCAGGCGGCGCGGGTTTCGGCAAGCGGCCCGGCATCGCCATCAAGGCCGGCAAAGGCATCCAGCAACCGGCGGTGCCCGCGCGGGTTGAGCAGCCCGCCATCGTCGCGCTGGCCGTGCAGTTCGACCAGATGCACGGACAGGCTGCGCAGCAGATCGCCCGACACCCTGCGGTCATTGATCCAGGCGGTCTTGCGGCCGTCAGCGGCATTGACCCGGCGCAGCACCAGCTCGTCGCCGACATCCAGGCCGGCCTCGATCAGCAGCGCACGGGCGGGGTGATCGGGGGCAAGCTCGAATGCGGCCACGACCTCGCCCTGTGCCGCGCCGCTGCGCACCAGATCGGCCCTCCCGCGCCAGCCAAGCACGAAGCCGAGACAATCGAGCAGGATCGACTTGCCCGCGCCGGTCTCGCCGGTCAGCACGTTGAGCCCCGGCCGGAACGCCAGTTCCAGCCGGTCGATGATCAGCATGTCGCGGATATCGAGCGTGCGCAGCATGCCCTGCCCCGGCACGCCCCGGTCAGAGCCAGCTGCCGAGGATGACCTGCCGGTAGATGTCGCGCAGCCAGCCCTCGCCTGCGGCCTCGGGGGCGAGCCCCTGCCCGGTCAGCAACCGGAAACTGTCTTCATAAAACGGGCTGGCGCGGAAGTTGTGACCGAGGATCGCGGCGGCAGTCTGCGCGTCGTCGGTCAGCCCCAGCGCCAGATAGGATTCCACCAGCCGGTGCAGCGCCTCGGGCGTATGGGTGGTTGTCTGGAAGCTTTCCACCACCACCCGGAACCGGTTGATGGCCGAGTTGTAATGCTTGCGCCGCAGGTAATAGCGCCCGACTTCCATTTCCTTGCCGGCAAGATGATCGAAGGCCAGATCGAACTTCATCACCGAGGACCGCGCATAGGGGCTGTCGGGGTAGCGTTCGATCACCTGACGCAGGGCCTGCAGCGCCTGCATGGTCAGGCGCTGGTCTCGGCCGATTTCCTCGATCTGGTCATAATAGGAAAGGGCCAGCAGATACTGGGCATAGGCGGCGTCGCCATCGCCGGGGTAAAGGTCGAGAAAACGCTGCGCGGCGGCGCGCGAATCCTCGTAATCGCGATCCCGGTGATGGGCAAAGGCCTGCATGATCAGCGCCCTGCGCGCCCATTCGGAATAGGGATAAAGCCGCTCGACCTCGGAAAAATAGCGCACGGCGCTGCTACCGCGGCTGCTGACCTCGAGCTCGTATTCGCCACGGCGAAAGATCTCTTCGGCGCTGAACCCTTCGAGGTCGGGCTCGGTATCACGGCCCGCGCAGGCAGTCAGCGCCGTGGCCAGCATCAGCGCACAGAGGGCCCCCGCAATTCGCCGCCCAGCCGCACCCCGTGGTGCCGCGCGCCGATCCGAATCCGCCGCTGTCATGTCCTGCCTACCCCATGCTTTCGCGCGGGCATTGCCTGCGCCATGCGCGCGCTGGTCGCTGCGATACCCGTTTGCCTTGCTGGTAGCACAGAAAAATCGCGGGCGCAAAACGGCAATGGCGGCACTGGCCGGTTTTCGGGGGAATGGTGCATGGGCAAAAAAGGCACGCGCTGCAAGCTCCGGTCAGGCTGACAGCGCAAGATCCTCCAGCCCGACGCCGGCGCCCGGCAGGTCATGCGCCTGGGCCTGGGTCAGGGTGACGACTTCCCATGCGCTGGGGGTGGCGAAAACCGTGCGCAGCAGCCGGCCGGTCAGGGCATGACCGGCCCGCAGCCCCACATAACGGCCCAGTATCGGCATCCCCGCCAGCGAAAGATCGCCCAGGGCATCCAGCATCTTGTGGCGCACCGGTTCGTCGCGGTGGCGCAGGCCGCCTGGGCTGAGCACCCGGTCTTCATCGAACACCACGGCGTTGCGAAGGCTGCCGCCCAGGGCCATCCCCATGGCGTGCATGCGTTCGACGTCCTCGTGCCGGCAGAAGGTACGGCTGTCGGCCAGTTCCCGCACGAAGGCGCCATTGGCCATGTCGAGCGTCATGGCCTGCCGGCCGATCACGCGATTCTCGAATTCGATGCTGAAATCGATTTCCAGCCGCGGCGCCGGTTCCAGCCGGGCCAGCGCGTCACCGTCCTGCACGGTGATCGGCGACAAGATGCGCAGTGCCGAAAGCGGCGCATCCTGCCGGCTCAGCCCCCGCGCCAGAAAGGCCTCTACGAACGGGCGCGCCGATCCGTCAAGGATCGGCACTTCGGGGCCGTCGATCTCGATCAGGGCGTTGTGGATGCCGCAGCCGGCCAGCGCCGCCATCAGATGCTCGATCGTGGAAACCGAAGCGCCCGCCCGGTTGGCGATGCGGGTGCAAAGCTGGGCGGGTTCCGCAAAGGTCCACCGCGCCGGGACAAGCCCGGCCTCGCGCATGTCGGTGCGCAGAAAGGCAATGCCGTGATCGGCCGGCGCCGGATTCACGCGCAGGCGCATCAGCCGCCCGCTGTGCAGGCCGACGCCGCGAAAGCCTACTGGCGCAACAAGTGTGGTCTGCACGATACTGTCCTCGTTTGCCGGGTCCGCTTCTTGGCTGCTGGCCGGGCGGAGTGCCGAATTCCCCAACACTTTGCTAACGGGGGCTCGAATTCGACTCAATTCAATCTTTCCTACCTCGTGAAACAAACTCCGAGACCTGTCGGCAATTTTCCGCCGACCGCACGGCTTGGCCCAAGCCGTTTTCCGCAAACAGAATTCCGGGCCGAAAAATGAAAGGCGCCGGGTAACCCGCAGGTCACCCGGCGCCGCACGCAATCGACGCGATGAAGGATCAGTTGGCCTGACGACGCAGGAAGGCCGGAATCTCGATCTTTTCCTGATCGGCGTCCATCTCTTCGGCGGGTTCGGCGCGCTGCTGGACGCGCCGGGCAGCGCCCAGCGTCGGCTGCTGGCGTGGTGCCTGTTGCGGCGCCGGCGCCCGCGGCGGT
>SKWP01000240.1 GCA_007128865.1 Paracoccaceae bacterium | reverse complement strand
GCGGCTCGATCAGCGCTCCGGTGCAGAACCCCCTGCGGCCGAGGTTCAGCCTGCCCACGGCTTCCCATCCGCGGCCGTCGTCGGCGGTGGCAAGCTCGCGCAGGTCTGATTCGAACAGCCCCGCGGCGCCCATGGGCTGCGCGCTGCCGGGTCCGGGCAGCATCAGCGCAAGGGCAAGCAGCAGCGCAATCCCGACGGGGCTGGACAGACGCATGGGAAACTCCTGAAGGGCAGCGAACGCCGGCCTATCCCGACGCTGCGGCGAGATTGTGACAGCGCCGGGGCGGGCGCCGGTCACATCTGCAAAAGGCAAATCCATCCGGAACGAATGGCGCCTGGCCAGCCGGACTGCAAGCATCGATCAGCCAAGCCCGGCCGATCCACCGTGCATCCCCGAAAGGCTACATGCGGTTCTCTGCGGTCAGGGCCGGCGGTTTCGGCCCGCCCGTGGCCCAGTCCAGCAACTCGACCGTATGCACCACCGGCACACCGGTGGCCGAGCCGATCTGCATCATGCAGCCGATGTTGCCGGCGGCAATCGCCTCGGGGGATTGCGCCTCGAGCGTTGCCACCTTGCGGCGCTTCAGTTCGGTCGAGATTTCCGGCTGCAGCAGGTTGTAGGTTCCGGCCGAGCCGCAGCACAGATGCGGATCGGCCGGTTCGACCACCTCAAAGCCGGCGGCCCTCAGCAAGTCCTTCGGTTCGCTGCGGACCCGCTGGCCGTGCTGAAGCGAACAGGCGGCATGATAGGCAAGCCGCAGCGGCTCGGGCGCCTTGCCGGTGCAGCCGATCCGGGCCAGCAGTTCGGTCACGTCGCAGGCCAGGCCGGCAACCGTTGCGGCGTCTTCGGCCAGTTGCGGGTCGGACCGGAACATGTGGCCGTAGTCCTTTACCGTGGTCCCGCAGCCGCTGGTGTTGATCACCACCGCATCGAGCCCGGCGCCGCGGTGCTCGGCCATCCAGGCGCGGATGTTGCGGGCAGCGCTGGCGTGGCTTTCGGCCTCGCGGCCCATGTGATGGGTCAGCGCCCCGCAGCAGCCGGCGCCCGGTGCCACCACCACCTCTGCGCCCAGCCGGGTCAGAAGCCGGATGGTCGCATCGTTGATGTCGGTGTTCAGCGCCCGTTGCGCGCAGCCGGTCATCAGCGCGACCCGGATCTTGCGCGCGCCGCGGGCGGCGAACACCTGCGGGTCATCATTGCGGCTGACCGGCGGTATCTGCCTCGGCGCCATCGCCAGCATTGCCCTGAGCCGCGCGTCGGGCATCAGGAAGGCGAACGGCCGGCCCAGCTTTGCGCCCAGCAGCGCCAGCCGGAACCGTGTCGGGTGCGGGATGATCCGCGCCAGCGCCCAGCGCAGGAAGCGGTCCATCGCCGGGCGGCGGTAGGTGCGTTCGATATGGGCGCGGGCATGGTCGACCAGATGCATGTAGTGCACGCCCGAGGGACAGGTCGTCATGCAGGCCAGGCAGGACAGGCAGCGGTCGATGTGCTTGACCGTCCTGGCATCGGCGGGCCGGCCGCTTTCGAGCATGTCCTTGATCAGATAGATGCGCCCGCGCGGGCTGTCGAGTTCGTCGCCCAGCACCTGATAGGTCGGGCAGGTGGCGGTACAGAAGCCGCAGTGCACGCAACTGCGCAGGATCCGGTTCGATCGTGCGATTGCCGGATCGCGAAGCTGTTCTTCGGTGAAATTCGTCTGCATCTCGCCGCCCTCGCCGGGTACTCTTGTCAGGTGTTGCCGGTGCCGCCGCAGTTCCGCGACCCGGCGCGGTTGTCAGATGAACCGGGACAGCAGGGCCAGCCCCGCCGCCCAGGCCAGATAGACGGCCGCCGTTGTCGCGGGCCGGGCGAAAGGCGCCGTGCCGGCCGGCAGGCGCTGCCGGATCCCCCGCGCGGCCAGGGCCGTCGCGACGGCGCCTCCCGGCAGGATGACGAACAGCAGCCCCAGCCCGGCCAACCGGCCCGTCCAGACGCCGGCCGCACCGATTGCCACCGCCCCCGCCGCGATGGAAAACGCCCAGCGCGCCACATCGCCGGCGGGCAGGTTGGCAAGCACCCCGAACAGGACCGCCGGAAGGATATGAAGCGCGCCCCAGAACAGCAACAACCCGGCGTCCATTCCCCGATCACCCCATGAGCCCGGGATTGAGGATGCCGCGCGGATCGAAGCGCCGGCGCAGCCCCGCCGAAAGCGTCGCGACGGGCGCCGGTTCGGGCGGGAAGCTGCCGAGTTGCGCAATCGTTTGCGGGGCGGCGCGCAGCAGCATGGCATGCCCCTCGAAGGCGCCCAGCCGCGCGCGCAGGTCGGTGCCCGGCGGCATCAGCAGCCAGAGCCGCCCGCCGCCCCAGTCCATCAGCGCGTCATCGGCACCCGCGCGCCCTGCCACCTCCGGCGCCTCCGACGGCCGCACCGACAACCGCCAGACATCTCCGGGACGGTCGTGGAAGGGTTCCACGTCGCGCACCGCGCGCCAGATCGCGCGGCTGTCGGCGGCTTCGGTCACGCTGCCGAACGGCGCCAGCGCCTCGGCCAGCCGCGCCGCGCGGTATGCCACCGATGCCGCGAAGCCCTCGATGCGCAGCCATGCGGCACCGCCGACATGATGCGCCGCGCCCGAGACCTCCCACGGCGTTGACAGGGCAGCAGCCATGGCGGCCACGGCGGCGGCCGGCTCCAGCCCGTCGATCGCCAGCGTGGTCTCGGCCTCGGGCGTCGGCAGCACCTTGAACGACAGCTCGGTCAGCACGCCCAGGGTGCCATGCGACCCCGCCATCAGCTTGACCAGATCATAGCCGGTGACATTCTTCATCACCCGCCCGCCATTCCTGATCACGGTGCCGCTGCCATCCACGAACCGCACCCCGATCAGATGGTCGCGGCAGGCACCGGCCTGAACCCGGCGCGGGCCGCTGGCATTGGCAGCCGTCACACCGCCCAGGGTCGATATGCCTTCGCGCCCCAGCAGGCCGCGCATGTCCGGCGGCTCGAACGGCAGCCGCTGGCCCTCGGCGGCCAGCAATGCCTCGACCTCGGCCAGCGGCGTCCCGGCCCCGGCGACAAGCGTCAGGGCGCCGGGTTCGTGCAGGACCACGCCGGACAAACCCGCGGTGTCCAGCCGGTCGCCCGATGCCGGTGCCGGTGCGCGGGTGCCCCCGCCGCGGATTGCCAGCGGTCCGGTCGCGGAACGGATCGCCTCGGCGAGTTCGGCTTCGCTTTCGGTGCGCATCAGGGTCTCCGGTTTCGGCGGGCCGCGGCCGTGCCGGGTGCGGCGGGTTCGGGCCGGGGGGGTCCAGGGGGGACGCGGCCGTTCCCCCTGGCGGGGGGGAGCGGGGGGCGCGCAGCCCCCCGCCTGCTGCAAGCGGGCGTCACGCTGCGACCCGGCGCGGTGCCGAAACCTGCAACGGAAACACCTTGGCCGCGTTCAGCAGCCAGTGCGGATCGAAGCAGTCCTTGACACGCATCTGCGCCTCCATGTCGGCAGGGTCGAACTGGGCCACCATAAGGTCGCGCTTTTCGATGCCCACGCCGTGCTCGCCGCTCAGGCAGCCGCCGACCTCGACGCAGAGCCGCAGGATGGCCGCCCCCAGAGCCTCGCAGCGCTCCAGGTCGCCGGGCTTGTTGGCGTCGAACAGGATCAGCGGATGCATGTTGCCGTCGCCGGCGTGAAAGACATTGGCGACATCGAGCCCGAATTCGCGGCTCAGCTCGCCGATCCGGCGCAGCACCAGCGGCAGTGCCGAAACCGGGATGGTGCCGTCAAGGCACATGTAGTCGGCGATCTGCCCCATCGCCCCGAAGGCCGACTTGCGGCCAAGCCAGATGCGCCCGGCCTCTTCGGCCGAGCCCGCCTCGCGGAATTCCACCGGGTCATGGCGCGCGGCTATCTGGCGGATCAGGCCGATCTGTTCGCCGATCTCGGCCTCCGACCCCTCGACCTCGACGATCAGCAGCGCCTCGCAGTCGGGATAGCCGGCATGGGCGAAATCCTCGCAGGCCCGGATGCAGGGCCGGTCCATGAATTCGATCGCCACCGGAAGGATGCCTGCGCGGATGATATCGGCCACGCAGGCGCCGGCGACCTCGTTCGAACCGAAGGCAATCAGCACCGGCCGCGCGCCCTCGGGCTTTGGCAGGATGCGCAGCCACGCCTCGGTCACCACGCCAAGCTGACCTTCCGATCCGCAGACCACGCCCAGCAGGTCGAGCCCCGGCGCATCCATCCACGGGCCGCCGAGCCGCAGCACGGTGCCATCCATCAGCACCATGGTCACGCCCAGCAGGTTGTTGGTGGTCACCCCGTACTTCAGGCAATGCGCGCCGCCGGAATTCATGGCGATGTTGCCCGCGATGGCGCAGGCAAGCTGGCTGGACGGATCGGGCGCATAGAAGAACCCGCGGTCCTCGACCGCGCCGGTCACGGCAAGGTTGGTGATGCCGGTCTGCACCCGGACACAGCGGTTGGCGGTGTCGATTTCCAGCACCTCGCGCATGCGTGCCACGCCGATGATCACGCTGTCGGCGGTCGGCAGCGAACCGCCGGCAAGCGATGTTCCGGCGCCGCGCGGCACCACCGGCACGCCTTCCTCGTGGCAGACGCGCAGAACCGCCGAAACCTCTTCGGTGCTGCGCGGAAGGACCACGGCCATCGGTGCGCAGCGATAGGCTGTCAGCGCATCGCATTCATAGGCACGGGTTTCGGCCGGGTCCGAGATGACGTCGTTTCCGGGCAGGGCAGCGCGCAGCCGCGCAACGATCTGGTCGCGCCGCGCGAGGATCTGCGGATTCGGTTCGGGTAGCTCCATGACGGCCTTCCTGTTCCGCTGCGGGAGAATTCAACTCCCATATTTGGTAAATTAATATAACCAATCGGGCGGGTTTGCAAGTGTCTGCGCCACCGTGGCACGCATTCTGCGCCGCTTCATGCGCGTCTGCTTGCCGGGACGGCCGGATTGGCGCAGGATTTTTCGGCCGGCAGCGGTGCCGTGCCGAATTGTCGAGGTCGACCATGACACATTTCAGCTTCCCGATTACCCCCCTTGCGGCAGCCATGCTGCTCGCTTCGGGACTGGCCTTTCCCGGGGCGGCCCCGGCCCAGACCGCCCCGCAGGAGGCAATGGATCTCGGCCTTCCGCGCGGTGCCTGTGGCCAGCCGCTGGGGCTTACACGGCTGTTGCCGATTCCGGTCGATATTGCCGGCGCCCCGGCGCCGTCGCGGTTGCAGATGGTCCGGTTCGAGCCGATCTATCTGGAATTCTCGCTGACCGCGCCGAACCAGGTCAGTTTGCAGACGCAAACCGTCGGCGAAGAAGGCGATCCGTTCCTGACCGTTTTCGCCTCCGACGGGTCGGTTATCGACTGGGATGACGACGGGGCAGGGTATCCCGATGCGCTGCTGACGCTCGATCTGGGCCCCGGCAGCTATTGCGCACAGGTCCGGATGCTCGACAGCCCGACGCAGATGCCGGCCGAGGTGGTGCTGAGCCTTGGCATCGGCGGTGTACCGGCCGCCCCGCCGGCCGCGCCCGAGACGCCGGGGCTTGGGCCGGGCGATATCGCTGCCGCCTTTCCCGCCGGCGCTCCCTGCCACGGGCGGACCGACATTCTCGGCTATCTCGATCCGGGCTTCGGCCGGCTGGCGCAGCCGGTTTCGGTGCCGCGGGGCGGAAATGCCGAATGGATCCTCGGGCTCGATGCTGCAATGACCCTGCGGATCGATGCGACGAGTTCCGAACTGGATACCGTCCTGTCCCTTCATTCCGCCGAAGGCCGAATGATTGCCGAAAACGACGACTTTCCCGGTATGGGAACCGACAGCAGCGTGACCGAGACGCTGGGCACCGGGCTTTACTGTGTCAGCGTGCGCGGCTTTGGCGGCAGCGGGGGGGCGGCTGTGGTGACGGTTCAGGAGCAGGGCGCCGCGGCGCCGGCCCCCGGCCCCGCACCCTTGCCGGGCGATATCGAGGGCGGCGCACCGCAACCCGCCGCCCCGGTTGACCTTGCCCGCCCCTGCGGCGATCCGGCCCTTACCGACGGCCTCGGGCGGCTGGCCGCGGGTTTCGGCGCCCTGCAGCGCGAGGCACGGGTCGAAACCGGCAGCCGCGCCGACTGGACGCTCAGCCTCGCGGTGCCGATGGAACTGCAGATCGACGCCAGCAGCACGGCTTTCGACACGGTGCTTTCGCTGCTGGACGCCCGCGGTGCGATCCTGGCCGAGAACGATGATTTCCCCGGGTTGGGAACAGACAGCCGCATCGTCCGGAACCTCGCTGCCGGCGACTATTGCCTCAGCGTGCGCGGGTTTGGCGGCAGCGGCGGCACCATGACCCTTGCCGTCGCCGAAGCCGGCGGACAGCCCGGCTTCACGCCCACGCCCACGCCCGCGCCCGTTCCCGGCCCCGGCTTTGCCGGCGATCCGGCCGGCCCCTGCGGCGACCCTGCAGCAATCGTCGATCTGGGCAGGATGGAGCCCGGGGGCGAAGGCTTCACGGCCAGTTCGCAAGTGCCGCGCGACGGGCGCGCCGACTGGTTCGTGCAGCTTTCCGCGGCCATGGATCTGCGGATCGAGGCGCGCGGCGCCGACGGGCTCGACACCGTGCTGACGGTTCTGGACGATACCGGCAGTGTCATCGCCGAAAACGACGACGCCCCGAACGCGATGACCACCGACAGCCTGATCGAGCAGCGCCTCGATGCCGGCAGCTATTGTCTCAGCGTGCGCGGCTTTGGCGGCGGCAGCGGGCTGGCGACGCTGGTGGTTTCCGAGCAGGGCAGGGGGATGCCGG
>SKWP01000090.1 GCA_007128865.1 Paracoccaceae bacterium | reverse complement strand
CCCATCCAGATGAACATCGGGATCGCGGCAAGCTCCCATGCCGAGGAATAGCGGTTGACGATACCGACCCCGATGGTGCCGATCCGTTGCAGCGGCATGCCCAGAAGCAGCATCATCGCCGTGCCCGCCACCAGCATCAGCCCGGCAAAAACCCAGACCCCGAGCCCCAGATAGGCCAGGATCAGCCCGAGCACGACCGCTGCGGATATGATGGCTTCCATCGGCTTCCTCGCTAGGGCAGGGCAGGCGGCCCCGGTTGTTTCAGTCCCGGCTCGCAGCGACCGGCGGCGGTGTGCCGGCGAGCTGGCGCAGCGCATAGGCCAGAAGCTGCAGCCAGAAGATGCCCAGCGCGACCATGACCGCGCCTTCGGGGATCCACATCGGCACTTCGGCGATGGAACTGGAGGTGGTTCCGCGGCGCCAGTGCCGGGCAACCCGCAGCCAGAAGAACCAGATCATTGCCGAGACCAGCGCCAGCGTCATGGCCGCACACAGGAACTCGACCGCGCGCAGCCAGCCGCCCTTGAGCAGCGACACAAAGGCGTTGACCCGCACCAGGCTGCCATGTTCCAGCGCATAGCCAAGCGAAAGGAAGGTACAGGCCGATACCGCGTAGCCGACGAATTCGCTGAGCACGAAGGTCGAGGTGTGAAACACCGACCGGAGCACGATTTCATATAGGATCATCGCCACCATGCCGACCAGCAGCAGGCAGGCGACGGCCGCGGCCAGCCGCGACAACCCGAAGACGAGGGTCTGAAACAGCGCCATCAAATGCCCCGCGTGATCCCGGTCCGGGGGTGGCCGGGGCATTGCCCGGCCACCCGTTTAGCGCCCTATCAGTTGCGCGCGGCCTCGAAGGCGGCAAGCAGCGCATCGGCGTTATCGGCACCGAAGCGGTTGCGCCATTCGGCATGCGACTCCGATGCGGCCTCGGACAGCGCGGCGAGGAATTCGTCCGACACATCCGTGACCACGGTCATGCCGTTTGCGACCATGGCCTCGTAGTTTTCGGCCACGCGGGCAGCCAGCATGTCCCAGCCCTGACGTTCGGCCACGGCGGCGGCTTCGTGCAGGGCGGCGCGCAGCTCGTCGCTGAGCATGTCGTATTCGTCGCGGTTCATGTGGGTGAACTGCAACGGCATGGCATAGTTGACTTCGGTAAAGTGCGACTGATGTTCCCAAAGCTGCGCCGCGGCGCCGCCATCGGCCGAGGTCAGCACCCCTTCGAGCGCGCCGGTCGACAGCTGCGGCACCACATCGGCCCAGGAAACCTGGATCGGCGATGCTCCGGCCGCGCGCAGGGTCACGGTGCCGTTGGCGTCGAAGGTGCGGATGCGGTAGTTGCGCAGCGCTTCCATGGAATCCAGCGGCTTGTTGCCCCACAGCCCGCTGGGCGGCCAGGGCGAGGCGAACAGGAACACCTGGTTGGCATCCTCGAACACGGCTTCGAAATAGGGCTTGCTGGCCTGGTACAGGGCCCAGTTGTCCTCGATCGAGGCGGCAAGGAAGGGCAGCGACGAGATCAGGAACACCGGGTCGATGCCGGCCCAGGTGCCACCGAAGGACGAAGCGACCGGAATCGCGCCGTCGCCGACAGCATCGAAATGGTCGACCGACCGGAAGCCAAGCGCGGCGCCGTGGTGCGCGGTGATGGTGATGGCACCGCCGGTGGCTTCATGCACCGCGGCGATGAAGGTGTCGGCGGTCATGGCATGGATCGACCCCTGCGGGTATTCATTGGCCAGATCCCAGGCGATCTGGGCCGATGCCGAGGTGGCAAGCCCGAGCCCGGCCAGAATGGCGGTTGCGCACAATGTGTGCCTTGCGTGGCGCAGGACATGTGTCATTGGTGTTGGTCCTCTCTCTGTTGGTTGGTGGTGGCGGGTGATTCCCTGCCCGCTCTTGATGGGGCGAGCGTGGCTTGATTCGTGCCTTGTGGGTAGTTCTTTTCGACCCAGTCCGGGCTGAACTTGCCCGATGACAGGTCGGCGGCCAGTGCCTCGGGGGCGCGCAGGGCCGGCTCGCCATAGCCGCCGCTGCCCGGCGTCTCGACGCTGATCCGCGCGCCCTCGGGCACCGTCACCGCCGAGGGTTTGATCGGCAACAGGGTATCGCCGGCGCCGGTTTGCAGGACAAAGCGGCCGCAGCGGCCCGCGCCGCCGCCAAAGATGCCCCACGGGGCGTTGGCAAAGCGTTCGCCGGCGCCGTTGAAGGTGCATTCATGGCCCACCGGCGCGATCACCCGCACCAGCCCGCAGCCGCCGCGATACCGTCCGGCGCCGCCGGAGTCGGGCACGAAGCCATAGCCCAGCACCCGCAGGGGGTATTCCGTTTCTATCGCCTCGATGGGCAGGTTTGAGGTGTTGGTGATATGCACCTGCACCCCGTCGCGGCCGTCGCGGTCGCTGCGCCCGCCAAAGCCGCCGCCCAGGGTTTCGAGATAGAGATAGGGCTTGCCTGTGCGCGGGTCGGTGCCGGAAAACACTGCCGTGGTGTTGGCACCGTTGGATGCGCCGACGGCCTGATCGGGCAGGGCGGGTGCAAGCGCGCCGATGATCATGTCGATCAGCCGCTGCGAGGTGTGGGCACGCGCCGCCACCGGGGCCGGGGCAACGCAATCGACAAGGCTGCCGCGGTCGGTCACGATCTCGAAGCAGTCGAGCACGCCCTGGTTGTTGGGGATTTCGGGGTCGAGCAGCGCGCGCAGGGCATAGGCAACCGCGGCCTGGGTCGCGTTGACCGGCAGGTTGATGTTGCCGCGCACCTGCGGCGAGGTTCCGCGCCAGTCGAACACGGCGCGGTCGCCTTCAATCGTCACCTTCAGCCGGATCGGGATATCGGCGGTGCCGAGCCCGTCGTCGTCCATGACATCGTCAAAGGCATATTCGCCGTCGGGCAGATCGGCGATGGCGGCGCGCATGCGGTCGCCGGTGCGCCGGCAAAGTTCGTCAAACACCCGGGTCACGAGCTCGACCCCGTGGCGCGCGCCGATCTCGGCCAGCCGTCGCACCCCGAGCCGGCAGGCGGCAATCTGGGCGAAATGGTCGCCGCGGCGTTCCTCGGGAATGCGGGCGTTGAGCAGGAAGATATCCATCAGCTCGTCCTGCAGCACCCCGGCCCGGAACAGGCGCACAACCGGAATGCGCAACCCTTCCTGCCAGATTTCGGACATGCCCCCGGCCATCGAACCCGGCACCATCCCGCCGATGTCGGCATGATGGGCGATATTGACGATAAAGCACATCAGGCGGCCGTCCACGAAGACCGGCGCGGCATAGTTGATGTCGGGCAGATGGGTGCCGCCGGCAACATGGGGGTCGTTGGCAACAAAGACATCGCCTTCGGCGATGGTGTGGGCGGGGTGCCGCGCCAGCAGCGACCGCATCAGCCCGGTCATCGATGCAAGATGGATGGGCAGCGACCTGTCGGCCTGCGCGATCAGCCGCCCTTCGGGGTCGCAGATGGCGGTGGAATGGTCGTGACGTTCCTTGATGTTGGTGGAATAGGCGCTTTTCATCAGCGCGATGAAGGCCTCGTCGACCACCGAACGCAGGGCCGAGGCGATGACCTCGATGGTGATCGGGTCGGGAGCAGGGCTTTCGGGGCGGGTCATGCTGCGGCCTCGCGGTCGATGACGATGCCCAGCGCCGTGTCCACACGGGCCGTCCAGCCCGGAAAGACAAGCGTGGTCGCATCGAACTGGTCAATGACGGCCGGGCCGGGGATTTCGGCCCCCGGCGCCAGCGCTGCGCGGTCGTAGACCGGCGTTTCGACCGCGGCATCGCCGTCGAAATGGACCGGCCGGCGGGTGCGGGGCGCCGGGGTGCGGCTTGCGCCTTCCGGCACCGGCGGCAGGCCGGGCGAGGGCAGCTTGCCGCGCGCGCTCAGCCGCAGGGCGGTGACGATGACCTCGTCATCGGGGTTGAAGAACCCGTAGGCACGTTCATGCGCGGCAAAGAACAGTGCCCGCAGCGCCGCCGCGTCGGGCAGGGGGCCGGGATCATCGGCTGCGGCGACCGGCAGGGCAACCTGCAGGTCATAGTTCTGGCCGGCATAGCGCATGTCGAGCGACAGGCCGAGGCCGCGGCGTTCGGGCGCAATCGCTTCGGACTGCCACCAGCGGTGTGCGGCCTGCATCAGTTCGTCAACCAGTGCCGAAAGGCGGTCACCCTCGGCCACTGCCAGACGCTGGCTGCGTACCAGGTTTTCCTCGAGATCGGCAACCAGCAGACCCTGCGCGCACAGGATGCCCGGCGCCATCGGCACCAGGATGCGCCGGATCCCCAGCGCACGCGCGCAGCCTTCGGCATGCAGCGGCCCGGCGCCGCCGAAGGCCATCAGCGCAAAATCGCGCGGGTCGTGGCCGCGTTCCACCGAAATCGCCCGGATCGCCCGGACCATATTGGCCGAAACGATCTGCAGCATCCCTTGCGCCGCGCGCTCGATCGACATGCCGAGCCTGTCGGCAAGCCTGCCCACCACAGCGCGCGCCGCGTCTTCGTCCAGCGACATTGCGCCGCCCAGCAGCCCGTGCCCCGAAAGCCGGCCCAGCACCACATTGGCATCGGTCACCGTGGGTTCGGTGCCGCCGCGGCCATAGCAGGCCGGCCCCGGCACCGCCCCGGCACTGCGCGGGCCGACCTTGACCAGGCCATCGCGGTCGATCCAGGCAATCGATCCGCCCCCGGCGCCGACGGTGTTGATGTCCACCATCGGCATGCGCACCGGAAAGCCGGCAACATCGCGGTCGAAGGCCAGCGCGGCCGCGTGATCGCGGATCAGCGCGACATCGGCGCTGGTGCCGCCCATGTCGAAGGTGATCACATCGCCGGCACCAGAGGCCCGCGCGGCGTGAATGGCCCCGACAGAGCCGGCCGCGGGCCCGCTCATCGCGGTGCGGATGGGAAAGGACCGTGCCCGGTCGACCGACATCAGCCCGCCGCTGGACTGGTTGATGCCCAGCGGGGCCCCGGGTGCTAGTTCGGCCATGGCGGCCTTCAGGCGGCCCATGTAGCGCCCGAAGGCGGGCTGCAGATAGGCGTTGAGCAGCGTGGTCGAGCCGCGTTCGTATTCGCGGAATTCCGGTTGAACCTCGCTCGAAACCGAAATCGCGATGTCCGGCAGCGCCGTGGCGATGCGCGCCTTGATCGCCTGTTCATGGGCGGGGTTGAGATAGGAAAACAGCAGGCATACCGCCACCGCCTCGGCGCCGCTTTCGGCCAGCGCCGCGACGGCGGCATCGAGGCTTTCGGGGTCCAGGGGGGTGATGACCTCGCCGGCCGGCCCGACCCGCTCGGCAACCTCGAAGCGCATCGCGCGTGGCGCCAGCGGTTCGGGATTGTCGGCGCGCAGGTCATAGAGCTTTGGCCGCACCTGGCGGCCGATTTCCACCAGATCGCGGAAGTTTTCGGTGGTGATCATCGCCACACGGGCGCCGTTGCGCTGGATCAGCGTGTTGGTCGCAACCGTCGTGCCATGGGCCAGCGCGGCGATCCGTGCCGGATCGAAGGCCCCGCCCGAAGCCTGCGCCATCCCCGAAAGCCCGGCGATGATCGCCTCGGCCGGGTTATCGGGGGTGCTGGGTGTCTTGTGCAGCAGCACCCGGCCGCTGTTGGCCTGAAAGGCATAGAAATCGGTAAAGGTACCGCCGACATCGACGCCGACCAGCCATCCGGCACCGGGGCTTTCGACGGTATCGACGGGATTGGTTTCGGGTGGGTTCATCTGGTCCGGTCCTGAGGGTATACTCGGAGTATACACAGATTGAAGACCATAGCAGTGTGGCGCTTGTCAAGCCCGCCTGCGGGTGGCACGAAGCCGGAAGGGAGAAGGCACATGCAGGCAGACGACGAAACGACCGGCGGCAGCGAACGCGTCTACGGCGTATTGCGGCAGGAAATCCTGCATCTGACGCTGTCGCCCGGCACCCGTCTGGACGAAGCGGCCCTCACGGCGCGGTTTTCGGTGTCGCGCACCCCGGTGCGCGAGGCTCTGATCCGGCTGGCAGCCGAAGGGCTCGTGCACCATGCCAAGGGGCAGGGCGCGCGGGTTTCGGCGCTGGAGTTGTCCAACCTGCGCGCCTTTTTCGAGGCGCTCGACCTGTTGCAGCGGGCGGTGACCCGGCTGGCCGCGCTGCGCCGGACCGAGGCGCAGATGGCGGCCATTGCCGCCCATGCGGATGCCTTTGACCGTGCCGCGCATGCCCGCGATGCCACCGCCGCCAATGATGCGAATTTCGCCCTGCATCGTGCCATTGCCGAGGCCGCGCAAAGCGATATTCTGGCCCAGTCCTATGACCGCTGCATGAGCGACGGGCTGCGGCTGGCGTTCCTGTGCTATTCGGACCGCACCGGTCTTGACGATCCCCTGCGTCGACACCTGGACCAGACCATGGCCGATCATCATGCCATGACAGAGGCTATCCGCAACCGCGATGCCGAGGCCGCAGAAGCCGTCGCCGGCGCCCATGTGGACCTGTTCAGCCGGCGCATGCACACAGCCCTGATGACAACCGATGCGGTTCGCCCGGTGTCGTTGGCGCAGGGGGCTGCGCCGGCGGTCTGACAGTTTCGCCGGGGCGTGGCCGTGGCGATGGGTTGCGCGTCGTCCTGACGTGATTCGATCACGGGCGATCGGGCAGCCGGTTTTTCGCCCATGGGTTGTGCAATCGGACCGGAAGGCCGCCGTCGCCGGCGGCTGGCGAATCGGTTTGAGCGAAGAATCTTTAGGGAAAACAACGCGCAGAAAACAGTTCTCGCGCGATTTGGAAAATTTCGAGTATCATTTGCACCATTGAATTG
>SKWP01000228.1 GCA_007128865.1 Paracoccaceae bacterium | reverse complement strand
GGCCGATGAGGATACCCGTGAGGCTGAGGTCAGTGGTATCGGCGGTGATCGGGGCGAGCCGCAAACCAGGTTCAACCTGCGTGTTCGACCGGCTGACCTCTGAAAGATCGGCTTCGCTATCGACGAACAGCCAGCGCGGCTCGTGGGCAGCGGGCAGACCAACTGCGACCCTCAAGATCTCGAGTGCATCTTCCGCGTTGACCTGCCCATCGCCGTTGAAGTCGGCGGCGATGAAGTCCATCGCGCCTGCCGGTCCCCAGGAAGGATCAAGTCCCACCGCCATCCGCAATGTCTCGAGCGCAGAACTTGCCGTGATGGCCGGATCGTCGGCTGCATGAGCGCGCACGGCTAGCAGTTGACCTTCCGTGCCGAGCAAGACATCGAAGGCAACATTTCCGGGCTGGTTGGCATCTGTGACGTGCACAGTTCCGAAAGGACGCTCCAGATGCAGCACGAAGTCAGTCATCGGGTTTCCGGCCCTGTTGATCGCCGCAACCTCAACGGTGGCGACGACTTCCGGTGGAGCCGCGCGATAGAAGATCGCTGTACCGCCGGGGGCAGGCATGACGGCGAAGGCATCGAGATCGTAAACCCCTTCGAGACGGACCTCGAAGTCCGGTACTGCGTCACCCAATAGATCGACGCCAATGATCGCCGAGCCTACACGCGGCAGAAGCGCGTCGCGCTGGAAGGCTTCGGCAAGGGTCAGCAGCAGGTCCGTTTCCCCAAAGCCGTATAGCATGTCGTTGTGAAGCTCCGAGGCTGTCCCAAAGATGAGGTTGCCGCCCCCAGCCATCCCGAAACGGTCGATTCCCGGCCCTGCCATGAAGATCGAGTTCGAAGCCGATGACTCGACTGCGCCTCCTTCAAGTGGTGTCAAGAAGGCAGAAATTTGAACGCCTCTGTCAGTCAGAACATTCCGCCCCAGATCATCCTGCGACATTTCCAATGCGCTATCATCCACGGCATCTAGGGCCGGCAATAGACCTGCCGAAGCTGTTTCTAGACTACGCAATTGCGAGATGACTTCAAAACCACCTTGCCACTCCGAGCGCATCAGCAGATCATTATCGGCCAGAAACCTTTGGATTCTCCTGCCATCTTCGATGACAGATCTCACCAGTTCCCGCGTAATTCCGAACTCCTCGATCGTTTGCGACGCATCGCTCCCCCAGATCCGACCAACCTGCCCCCAGCCGTACCAGGCCCTAAGCCAGTTGGCTCCATCAACGACCGTACCCGCGACGAAAGACAACAGATCGTGCACGTGCTGCGACATGTCGGCAAAACGGTCGTCGGAGAATTGCAGAAACGTGCCATCATCGAGCGGATGGGTGAAGTTGCTGAACGAGAAACTGCCGGCAGAGAGGACGCCGGAAGAAACCTCGCCCAGTATCTGGCCCCTTTCACTTTCCGATGCCCCCAGCAGCGAAGCCGATGCGCTCAGGGCGGAATGGCCGGTGTGCGGCAATGGGAAGACACTCTGAACCTGAGAGTAGATCATTGCGTCTAATTCATCGTTGGAGAATTGATCTACGAGAAATTCGAGTCTCGTCTTTGCTGACGCGATCTCGAGTTCGCCCTGTCCTCCCACGCGGGCGTTGAAGTCGGCAAACAGGGAATTCGAGAACCCCGCGAATTCCAAGATGTCGGGGTAGTCAACGGCATAGAGCGTTACGGTGCCCGGAAGGAACTGATTTCCGACAAGGGAAACCACATCTCCCGAAGAAACAAAGTGATCGACACTTCCAATGGCCGCATCACCCGGCGAGATCAGTGCCCCCTCTGGTAGTCCCGGCGAATTGAACGTGGCGACCGAGCCAACCGGCACATCAAGCGCAACCGCGCGCGCTGCAATGACCTGAGCTTGGGCGCCGCCTTGGCTATGGCCCGTGATATGGACGGGCAGCGGATCACCATCTTCGCCGACGAGCTCGCTTATCCAAGACCTGACGCCTTTGAAGTTGCCGGTATCGTTCCATACCGCTTCTACTTGGCGATACCCCGCCCCGGCGGCATTGAGATTGTCCACCCAATCAAGCGCGCCAGTGGTTCCGCGCATCACCAGGATCGGCTCTCCGGTTTCCGAGGTCAGCCCGATGCCGAGAAACCCGGGCTCGGCAGCCCGTCGGCCCGGCTCGACGAAGACGCGGTCGATAACGTAACCATCGGGAAGGCTGAACGCCGGGACCAGCGCCTCATACGTGGCCCAGTCACCGGCAAGCACCGCCTCGTGCAGGCGGAAGTCGGGTTCGGCCGACAGCGAACTTCGTCCGTACGCCAGCGCCCGCGCGAGGTATTCGAGGTCCGCGCTGGTTGGGCGATATAGATCCGCAAGCGCGCCCGCCTCAATCACGAACTCCAGTTCGAAGTCGCCGCTGGTCAGGCCGGCGCGGTCGAAGGCTTCGATGACGATGGCGTTGCTGCCGGTCTCTGGGCCGGCCTGATAGGCGACGCGGGTGAGGTCGTCGAGCGCAACGTCGACGAAACTGCTGTCGATGCGGGCGCCGTCGAGGGTGAGGAAGCCGCCGTCGGTGCCGGGTGTGGCGTCCCAGAAACGTACGAAATCGATGTCGTCGGGGCCGTCCGGGTCGGTGACGGTGACGAAGTCGAGCGCCAGCAGGACGGTTCCGGGGGTCAGAACCACGGAGTTCGCGCCTTCGACTACAGGTGGCCGATTGGCGTCTGTAGACAGGAAGGGCTCGACAACGCGCGCAGCCCCGGCGATCTCGACGAAGCCGTAGCCGGAAAGGTCGGCTATCTGGCGTACGCTCAGCGGATCGAGCTCGAACTCATAGGCGCGCGCGCCGGCAAAGCCGAAGAAGGGCTCGCCGGGCTCGCCGGGCCCGGCGAGAGCCCAGAGGTTGCGCACGTTGTGATTGTTAACGACGATGCGCACGTCGGTGTCGTCGTCTTGCGAGAACACGCCGAGATTCGTGCCAATATAGGGCGCGTCGGGATCATAGATGTAGCGCAAGAAGGCGTGGGTGGGGCCGATCAGCCCACCTCCGCGCTGTGCAGCCACGATCCACTCCCTGACTCCATCATCGCGGGTGTAGCCGACGATATCGCCGCTGGCCTGCCAGTTTTGTGGAAACGATCCTTCTCCGACTATCTCGCCAGTCTCGAAGTAGAATTGTGCCCAGCGTCCGTCACCAGCGCCCACGAAGGCCCTCGAATGCTCCGTCCCAGCCTGCGGTTCAAAGCCCGTGGCAAGGCTGTTTGCCTGGCTGATCGGCAGAGTACGGACGAAATCCAGCGTGCCGGAGTCTGGGTCTGCGATATGGAGTGAGTTGAAGTCTATTGCGTAGAGGGTGCCATCGTGCCCGAAGGACACGTCGGTGATGGTTTGGCCGAAATCTCCTAGCCCTGTTACCTCACCGCTGCGTGGATCAAAGAAGCCGAAGAGCCCTGTGAGATCGTGGATAAAAATCGTCATCAGCTCGCACCCTCAAAGTTCGTCAAAGGTTCCAGATCCGTTTTCGGATTGGCTGACTGGCAGTCCCATGCAGCAGGAGGAACGCCTTGTGGCCCTTATTGCGCATCTCTGTTCATTCACTGCCCCGCCGCTCTGTGTGCGCGCACAGAGTCGATGAAGGCGAAGTAGCCGTTTTCGCTGGTCAAATCGTAGCTGATCCCGTGCGCGCGTGCGTAGTCAAGGGCTGCCGCAAACGCCTCCTGCACTTGTGGGGTCCATTGGGAATGGCGCCCATCCGGACCGAAGGGAGCGAGCTCGCCCGTCAGGAAGCCCGCATCTCTCAGTTGTAACTGTACATAGTCGCTGTCCACGCCGAGGGCTGACGTAAAGTGCGCCTCGATCAGCTCCAGTGCCTCCTGCGTCGGTGTTGCTGCAGTTGCCTCCCCGGTCATGTGGTGGCCCACTTGCGCCGCGGCAAAGACCCCCGCGGGCGCAGCTTCATGCGCGGCTGCCACCCCTGCGAGAAGCTCTGGTACCGATGCAGCCAGGTTTGAAGCGTCGGTTTGCGCAGGCTCGGTCATAAGGATTCCGGCCTGTGGCGCTGGATCGATCCATCCGCGGGCATGCACCTGCTCGGCATCGGCTTCCGCCGGTCCATGCTCCCAGCCCCAGCCCGCCGCGGTGTCGACCGCCTGCCAGATGCCGAGGCGGTTGATGCCCCAGTGCAGGCGGTGTCCACCGCTGCCAGAGGCGATCTCTCCTAACTGTTCACCCGCACGCACCTCTTCGCCGGGCTGGAGTGGGCTGACCAGATGACCGAACACATGCTCCTGCCCGCTGGCAGTGTCCCGTAGGATCAACCATCTCTGGTCCGCAGGGACATCGGTCCCCGTGCGGTTACCGATGATTATCCCCGAGACCGGTGAGAGCACAGGCGTACCTGCGTCAGCTCTCAGCTCCAGGCCAAGCAGCTGACTGCCATGACGAACCTCGTCGGCGGATGTCAGAAAGCCTGCTGACAGGTGGAAGCCATCTTGCAGAGGGTCGGCAACCGAAGGCATGTCTTCTGTTGATGCTTCCGCGTCCTCGGGGAATTGTGTGGGCTGCTCTGCACAAAGGTGATAGACGGTGCCCTGGCTTTCGAAACCGCTTGATCCCCGGGGGTTCAGCTCAAAGTTGAATATCGCTGCTGTGTCGCCGTATATGCACTCCATGCTGAGGCGACCGAGGCCGTTTACCTCGGTGAATTCGACGATTGGGCAGGATTGCTCTCCCCGGCTGTACTGTCCATCACGCAACATGATACGAAGGCCAGCCGCGATTTGTTGATCCTCGCTGCGTTCGGTTCCATCGAACACCGGGCAGGCCTCAGGCAGCGCGGCATAGAAGCCATCCTCCACCGGCAAGGGAACACGCCCGTCAAGGCCCGCCCCCTGCGGCACAGGCGAAGAGCCGCAATGGCTAAAGCGAACCCCGCGAAATAGGACGTCCGTCGCGCTCAGCCGCTCGATGTGCTCAGTGCTCCGCCAGCTGTGGCCTTCACCTGTGCAGAACAGATCAAAGGTGAAAGTGTTGCCGGCTTGGCTCTGTCCGAGAATGTTGCATCCGGCGTGGTCCCAGGCAACGTGTCCTTCTGACACGGAGAGCGGGCGTACCATGGAAAGGGTGGCGATATCCGGTTCAGGAACGCCCGAGAACGGACACTGGCCTGGGTGTTCGGCATAGATCCCGGGCTCGAGGCGAGAGCTCGTAATCGCCGCGCTTGCTGCGGTTAGTATATCGCAGTGATGAAAGTGCCGGACACCGACATTGCCTCGGATTTCGGAATAAACGATAGCGGGCGCCTCATGCGGTCTGGGGTCGGTCTCGATGATTTCGGTGAAGCCGGTTTCGGACACGTTCTCGAACAGCTGATAGCCGGTCCAGGTCTCGCCTTCTCCGTCACAGGTGAACCGCACCCGGATCTGGCCGTTGTCCTCGACTGCCTCGTCGATGCGGCAGGAGGATTCATAGGCATGCAGAAGGCCGTCCTCGAAAGTTTGCCGAACAAAACCGATGGCATCGCCGATGCGGTGAAAGCCCTCCTGATCAAGCAGGCAGTAGTCGATGCTTCGGGCATAGATTCCTTCGCGCAAGGGAAAGACTTGAAGCGCCGCGGTAGCCACCGGTCGCCGCGACGCCACACCGCAGGGAGCCGTGTCGAAGTCATCGGCGCCACCGGCAAGCAGCGCGGCAGTCTGCGTCGTCCATTCCGCGTCATCGCCTAGGCAATGCTCGCGCCGAAAGTCCCGCAATGCGCGGGCTGTGTTCGGCCCAAAGGCGCCATCCATGGCGCCGGCGATATACCCGCGCAGGTTCAGTTGTGTTTGCATCTCACGCACGTCCCGGGCGGCAAGTCGGCGGTGGACGTCGTCTCCGTCCCAGTGGCCTTCCCCTTGTCGGGCCGTCCAGCCGATGGTACCTGAGCCTACCACCCGGCCATTGCGAAAATCGACATAGCCGATTGCTGTACCGACGATGTCACACGCCCGACAGCCGTCGGTGAGCGGTGTGGTCAGCACGAAACGTTGTCCGCCGTCGTCCAGAAAGCGGTGGCCGACGATTCCGGTCACGTTCATGGCCGCTGCGCGCGGGTGGCGACGGGCAAGCGACCGGCTGGCGCCGTCGCGAATGTCCATGGGGCGGAACAACTCGCCAGCCGGCAGGAATTCCAAGTTGCCAACGACAAACCCGTAGGTGATTCCCACGCCAGCCGCCGGCCACTCCAACACGGCAACGTCAACCGCGCCGATGTCGAAGTATTCGACGATGTAGACATTGGCGCCGTCACGCGACAGCGCTATCGCTGCACGAATTGCCGGCTCCGAAGCACCTGCCGCCCTTAGGCATTCCGCAAAAGCATTGCGGTTCGCGGTCCTGAGGCATCGGTATGTGTCCAGTTCGGGATCGATCACGGCGTGAGGGCCCAGCAATGCGCCTCCGCCGACCGAAGGCGTGGCAAGACCGGGCGTGCCCACGCTCCCCGCTCCGATTTGCGGCTGGGGGGCCCCCGGTGCGCCTGCCTGTCCGAACAGGATCGGCGCGTCCGCTTGCGGCGGGCCGGCTGGAGCGGCGATGCCGCGCATCTCGTCGCGATAGATCCGCAACAGCCCCTGCGGACCCTGCTGTTGCAGGATGGTGCTGTCGCGCGGTATTGCGCCTGCGTGGCGGGCGCGGTGATAGCTGCCGATCAGGAAATCCCGCTGGGTCGCATCGAGCGTGCCGGTAACGGGAAAGCCCATGGCCTGCTGATAGGCGCGGATGGCGTTACGCGTGTTCGGTCCCATCGCCCCGTCAACCGCGCCGGCCGGAAAGCCGAAGAAATTCAGCGCGGTCTGGACGTCGCGTGTCTGCTGGCGCTGCG
>SKWP01000069.1 GCA_007128865.1 Paracoccaceae bacterium | reverse complement strand
GCAACCAGCGTCTCGACATTCTGACGGGCGGCAGAGGCACTGCGATCGATGTTCAGGGTGCCGCTTGTCACGCCCAGCAGCGAAACCTCGACGCCGGGAAGAATGTCTGCCACCTGATTGGAGGCGCGTGTAACCGCAATGCCGTTTACCCAGAGCTGCGCATCCTCGGCCGCCTGCACCTGCCGTGCGGCATTGCCGGTCGTGGTGTCGAAGGCAGCAAGCGAAACGGCGCCGGCACCGCTGCTGACGGCGCTGATGCGCAATGCGTTCTGCGCGCCGGTTTCCGACAGCAGGCCCAGCGATACCGTGCCATCGCCCTTGTCGAGGATCTGGGCGGTAACTCCGGTCAGGCGGCTGAGCCGCTCGGCCAGGCCCTGCAGCGTGGTATCGGCCGGGATGCTCAGGGTGACGGGCGAACGATCTGCATTGGCGATGAAATCATCCCCCGACCATGCGCCGAAATCCACCGTCAGCTCACCCGCGGAAAGGGTCTGTGAAGCCGATGCAAAGCCTGCGAACTCAAGCACCTGCGGCCGTGCAAGACTGGCCACGTCCAGCGTCACCCTGCCAGGTGTCAATGCAGCGCGATCCGTCACCCGGGGGGCAAGGGCAGGCGTATCCGTCTCGACGGTCAGAACCGGGTTGCCTGCGGCCTGAACCAGCGCCGCGCCCAGCGCGTCGAACTGCGCCCGCACCTGAGCCAGCCCGGAAAGCCGCAGGTTGTCGCTTTCCTGCCCGTTCTGCAACCGCGCGATCTGTGGCGCGGTTTCCGAGGTGGCCAGCGTCCGCGCCAGATCGCGCAGGTTCAGACCGGTCCCGGTCTTGTTCAAACTGCTCAGCAGATCAGGTGTCATGGCAGTCTCCTTCCCGTCAGCTAACGGCAGGGCTGTGGGGAATGTTAGCAGGCTCAGCGCCCGCTGCCGTAATCAAAGACGATCTCGATGCGGCGGTTGGCCTCCCGACCTTGCTCGGTCTCGTTGGTGGCCACGGGTGCCGATTCCCCCCGGCTGACCGCCACCAGCGCCGAAGGATCGACCAGACCGCTGGCACCGAGTTCGCGAACCACCGATGATGCCCGCGCCGCCGCAAGGCCCCAGTTGTCGGTAAAGGGCCCGCCGGCAAGCGGTACCGAATCGGTGTGGCCGGTAACCGTGATGCGGGCATCGGCACCAACCCCCGAAAGCGCGATTCGGGCCATGATCTCCTGCGCCTCGAAGGTCAGATCGGCCGAACCGGAACGGAACGCCCCGCCCGAACCGATGGTCACGATGACCTGCTCTTCATCCCGTTCCACATCCACAAGCCCCTGCGCCTGCAGTTCGCGCAGGGCAACGCGCAGCCGGGCATCGGCGATGGCGGCGCGGGCATCGGCATTGCGGCCGGCATCGCCCGGTGCGGCCTGATCCCCGGGCTCGGCGCCCTGCCCTTCCTCCTCGCCCGGGCTGCCGGCTGCGTCCTGCCCCGACAGGCCGGCGAAATCATCCACCACCTGCGACAGCGCCTGAGCCAGGTCTGCAACACTCGCGGCTTCGGGCAGCCGCAGCGAAACCAGACCGTCGGCATTGCTGAGCGTCATCCCGCCCTGTGCCATGGCCTCGGCAAGGATTTCCGCGAGTTGTTCGAGCATCTCGGATTGCGCGGCGGAATGATCCTGCGGATCGGGCGAATCCTGGGGCGAGGGCGGCGTTGTCGCGGGCCGGAAATCCATTTCCAGTATCGTGGTGCTTTCCGGGTTCGGCAGTATCTCGACGATGCGGCTGCCGAAATGCTCGCGCAGGGCGCCGGTCATCTTCTTGAACGACACTTCGTCGAAATTCGCGAACGACAGGATCAGCACGAAGAACGCCATCAGAAGCGTGGCCATGTCGGCGAATGTGGCCATCCATGCCGGGGCGCCCACCGGCGGGCAGCGCGGGCAGTCCTCGGCGTCGTCGTCGTCATCCGGATCGACCGCAACGGGAATGATCTTGCGCGATTTGGTACGGGCGGCCATGGTCTATCCCCGATGCATCAGGCCGCCGCACGCAGCTTTTCCTGCGCCAGCGGATCGAGCGCCGCGGCAAGATGGTCTTCCACCAGCCGCGGGCTTTCGCCCCGCACGATCCCGCGCAACCCCTCGATCACCAGCATCCGGTATTCGACCTCGGCCTCGCTGCGCAGCTCCATCTTGGTCAGCGCCGGACCGAACAGCACATTCGCCAGAAAGGCCCCGTAAAGCGTGGTCAGCAGGGCAATGGCCATGGCAGGGCCGATCGAGGCGACATCTTCCATGTTGCGCAGCATCAGCACCAGCCCGATCAGGGTTCCGATCATGCCGAAGGCAGGGCCGATATCCACCCAGGCCTTTACCGCGCGCTGGGTGGCGTAATGGCGCGCCTTCATCGCCTTCACATCCTGCTTGAGCTGCTTGACGAGCTTTGCCTCATCGGCACCGTCGACCAGCATCTGCAATCCGCGCTCGAAGAACCTGTCGGGCACCTGCTGGCCTTCGAGGGCCATCATGCCCTCCTTGCGGGCAATGGTGGCCAGCTCGACCATGCGCGGGACCAGATCCTCGATGCGCAGGGCAAAGGGGCGGATCATCAGCATCATCGCCTTGAAACTGCGGGCGAAGGTCGCAAACGATGTGGTGGAAAGGGCAGCGAACCCGGTACCGCCGAAGACGATCAGGATCGCGGGCACATCCATGAACGGCCCAAGCCCGCCGGCCACGATCATGGCACCGATGACCATGCCGACAGCACCCACATATCCGATAATGGTCGCCAGATCCATCTTGCCCTCTGCCCGTTCGAGTTCCGCAACAGAGGTGCAAGGGGCGTGCCAGTCCGGTCTCGGGCTAAACTTTTTCCGGCACTGCCGTTCTGGAGTTCAGGCGCTGCAAGGCGCAGGCCTTTCAGATGGAGCTACGAGCATGACCAGCATCAATACCAACATCGGCGCGCTTGCCGCACAGGCGAACATGACGCGCGTGAACGACCAGTTGAATTCGGCGATGACGCGCCTGTCCACCGGCCTGCGCATCAATGCCGCCAAGGACGATGCCGCCGGCATGGCCATCGGCGAAAAGATGACCGCGCAGATCATGGGCCTCAACCAAGGGGTGCGCAACGCCACCGATGGCAAGAACCTGATCGACACCACCGAATCCGCCCATGTCGAGGTATCGAACATGCTCCAGCGCCTGCGCGAGCTGGCGGTGCAGTCGTCGAACGACACCAACACCTCGTCGGACCGCGGAAACATCGTGGCCGAAAGCCGCCAGTTGATTGCCGAAATCAATCGTGTGTCGGAGACCACGACCTTCAACGGCATGAACATCATGGACGGCAGCTTTTCGGGCAAGCAGTTCCAGATCGGTGCCGACGCGAACATCACCGTTTCGGTCAATGTCGAAAGCACCCGCGCAACGGAAATCGGTGCCTTCACGCTGCGCTCGGATGTCAATGTGGCAGACGGTGCGTCGGCGATTGCCGCCGGTACCAACATCATCATCTCGGGGCATGCCGGTTCGGCCGAAGTCGACCAGTCGGCGGAAATGTCGGCCCGGCAACTGGCATCGGCCATCAACGGCGTATCGTCGCAGACCGGCGTTTCCGCTACCGCCCAGACGGTCGCGAAACTGTCGAATCTCGATGCCAAGGGCCAGCTTTCCTTCCGGATCAACAACGTGGATGTCGGACCGGTCGCCATTTCGGACGAGAACGACCTGCGTTCGCTGCGCGACGCCATCAATGCCGTCACGACCCGGACCGGCGTGACCGCCGGCATGGGCGACAACAACGGCGAGATCATCCTGACCGACACCACCGGTGCCAACATCGCAATCTCGAACTTCGTTTCCGACGATGGCGCCGGCGGCGACCTGACGCTGGACGTGGACGTGCTGAATGCCGATGGCACCTCGGCCACCACGACCTTCAACACCAGCGAATCCCTGACCGACGGCGACAGCGCGACCGTAACCGGGCAGGTCACGCTGTCCTCGACCAAGGTCTTTTCGGTCCATACCTCGGACAACACGACCGACGAAGCCTTCTTCCAGAATTCCAACTCGCCCAGCCAGCTCGAGCAACTGGCCGAGATCGATCTCTCCACGGCCGAAGGCGCGGGCAGGGCGATCAACGTCATCGACATGGCGCTGTCCAAGGTCAGCCAGGCGCGGTCCGATCTGGGTGCGGTTTCCAACCGGCTCGATTCGACCATCTCGAACCTGACCAACATCTCGACCTCGGTCGAGGCGGCGCGCTCGCAGATCATGGACGCCGATTTTGCCGCCGAATCGACCAATCTGGCCCGCGGCCAGATCCTCAGCCAGGCGGCAACCGCGATGCTGGCGCAGGCCAATGCCTCCAAGCAGAACGTGATGAGTCTGCTGCGCGGCTGACGGAATTCCGACACCGCAGACCTGACCCCCGGCAGGATGACTGCCGGGGGTTCGTGTTTTTCCTGTACGCTGCAATCGGCCTGAAAACCAAGGGCGTCGGAAAACCGTCATTTTAGCCCTGTCAAACAGATTTTTTGCATTTTCCGGGGCTTTGGCAAGAATGGGCGGACCAAGGAGGTTCGCCATGCATTACAGCCCGTCAATTCTTGCCAGCCATCGCCAGACGCTTGTCGTCAACCAGCAGCTTCAGCAGGCCATTACCTTTCTGCAGATGAGCAATGCCGAGCTTCAGGCATTCATTGAAGGCCAGGCCGACGAAAACCCGTTCGTGGCGCTGCGCAGCCGCGCCGAGCCCGGCGCCCGCGTCACGCAGGGCAGCGCGAACGGCTCTGCGCAGGACTGGGACAGGATCGGCGCGCTGGCCGATGAATCCGGCCCCTCGCTTTATGCGCATGTCGCCGGGCAGATTTCGGCGCTCGGGCTCGATGCGCGAAACCAGGCGCTTGCCGAACTGTTTCTCGAGGCACTGGCGCCCTCGGGCTGGCTCGATGCGCCGCTTGACGAGATTGCGCTGCGGGGCGGTGTGACGCTGGCCGAAGCCCGGGCCATGCTGGGGCGCCTGCAGGGGCTGGACCCGGCCGGCCTGTTCGCCCGCGATCTGGCCGAATGCCTGCGGTTGCAGGCGGCAGACTCGGGCCTTCTGACGCCGCTCTTTGCGGCGGTGCTGGAAAACCTGCCGATGCTGGCGGCAGCAGACCTTGCCGGGCTGTGCCGCGTCTGCAGGACCGACATGGATTCGCTGCGCGCCGTCCTGCGCGCCTTGCGCGGGCTCGACCCCAAGCCCGGCGCCCGTTTCGATCAGGCCCCGCTGCCGATCCGAGCGCCCGATCTGCTGGTCAGCCGGCTTGCCGATGGCGGATGGCGGATGGAGCTGAACCAGTCCACCCTGCCGGCCGTGGTTGTGCGGCATTCGGAAACCGATACGCCCGTGCCGCGCCAGAATGCCCGCACGCCGGCACGCCAGCAGGTGGCCGATTATGTGGCCGAACGGCTTTCGGTTGCGCGCTGGCTGTCACGGGCCGTGCAGTACCGCAACCATACGGTGCTGAAGATCGGTCAGGAAATCCTGCGCAACCAGCGTGCCTTTTTCGAACAGGGCCCGGCCCACCTGCGCCCCATGATCCTGAAGGACATCGCCGAAGCTGTCGGCATTCACGAAAGCACGGTCAGCCGCGTGACCAATGCCGTCACCATGGCCACCCCTTACGGCCTGATGCCGCTGAAGCGCTTCTTTTCCGCAGCCCTGCCGTCGCAGGATGGCAGCACCGGTTCCGCCGAAGCGGTCCGCAACCGCATTCGCAAGCTGATCCAGTCCGAACCGGCGGCGCGCCCGCTGAGCGACGAGGCGCTGGTGCGGTTGCTGGAAAAGGACGGCATCACCGTCGCGCGCCGCACGGTAGCCAAGTACCGCGAACAGTTGCGGATCCCCACATCGGCACTGCGCCGGCGGCAGGCGGTGCTGTCAGCCCAGTTCTGATTGCGGCCCGGCAGATCGAACCGGCGGCGCAAAGCGGAACCGCGCCTCGGGCACGAGGCCCTGCCAGCTTGCCACCGCCTCGGCTTCGGACCGGGCGGCGATGATCCCCGCTCGGGCATAGCCCTGCATCTGCAGATTGACACGCTGATGTGCCGCGCCGTCGCGCCACAGGTGCAACCCGGCGGCGAGCCACACACAGACAACCAGCGGCAAACCGACAGGAACGGCCAGCGCGACGATCGCGCCAAACAGCGCCAGCCCGGTCCAGAGCCGCGACTTGGCCAGCCAGAGCGGCGGCAGCAGAAGCGCCAGCAGCGACGGGCCATGGGCAAACAGATCATGGTTGCCGCGGGCATCCACAACAATTTCCCAGTTGGACAGGCCATCCGGGCGGGCCGGCAGTCCGGCGCCCGCCTCGGGCATCGCGATGCGTTGCCATGCGCCCAGATTGGCGCAGCCGGTCATCACGGTAAAGACTGCCGAACCCCGCTGGAAACTCAGCGCGCTGGGGCGGTCGGCATTGTTCATGCGCGCCTGCAGGGCCGTGGTGCCACCGCGCCAGGTCTTGCCATCGACCCCGATCAGGATGTCACCCGACCTCAGGCCCAGCGCATGCCCCTTGTCGCCCTGACGGCAGCGCAGCAGCACAAGCGTATGGTCGGGGGGCGGTTGTGTGTTCATTCGTCTCACCGCAGCATGATCCCCGCTACGGGATCAGGGAAACCGGAACGGGTTGGGTTCGGCCGGTGCCGTGCGCCTTGCGGGCGGGGGGGCAGGCTGCGCCGGCGGGCGGGGCGTTGCCGCGCGCGGCCGGGCTTCGGGTACGGCGGCGGGTGGCGGCTGCGAAACCGCCGAAGCGGTGGCAACCAGCCCGTCCAGCCGGCGCGCCAGGTTGAGCTCGACCTCGGCCAGGGACACCAGCAGATCGGGGCATTCCATGCCATTCCCGGCGGCCCGTGCGGCGGCCTCGCGCAAGGTCAGGCCAGTGTCTTCCAGCCGTTGATCAAGCTGCAGGATCAGGGTGTTGAGCGATGCGTCGGTTTCCGATGCCTGCGCCCGGGCTTCTGCGATGACGCCCTGCATATGATCGAGCGCGTCGTTCATCTGCATGAGGTTTTCCACGAACCCGGCGGTTGCCGCGGCCTGCACCGCGGCCGCATCGTGCAGATTGCCCGAGGCCCGGGCCCAGAACAGCCCGCCTGCCACCAGCACCAGCACGGCCCCGGCCGCAGCCCCCGTCAGCAACCATCGGGTCTGCTGTGCGGTCCTGTTCAGCGCTTGCGCGGCCTCGTTGCGCGCGGCTATGGCGGCTTCGGCTTCATGCGCCGCTTCGGTGGCAAGCTGGGCTGCATCCAGCGCCTGTTTCGTGATCTCTTCGATCCGGGTTTCGGCATTGTCGGTCATGGCCGCGCCCCGCTGCCGGTCCGGCCACGAACCAGCATTTGCAGGAACCGGGCGACGGGGTGGCGGAAGATGGCGACACCGGCAAGCATGCCGCACAGCAGCAACGCGGCCTGCCGGGCGGCATCCTGCGCCGGGTCGGTCGCCGAGACGACCAGCGCCAGCGCGAAGCCCGCGAAACAGAAACTTGCCAGCCGCCGGGCCTGAAGGCAGCGGCGGCATTCGGTCGGATTGCGGGGCATCTGGCCTTTCCTTTCCGTCAGCAATCGTGGTTGCCCATCTGCCTGCAAGCCGCGTGCCAGCCCGCCGGGCGCAGATCCGATGCAAGGTTTGCGCGCGGGCGGGAAAGGACCGTTGGCCAACCGGACCGGCCACGCGGGGTCCGCATCAGCCATGGCGCCACCTTGCCCGGACCGGCGCCGTTCCATCCCGTCGGCGGCACGACGCACCCCTGCCCGCTGCGATCATGGCCCTGCGGCATGGCCATTGGCGTCAAACTGCATCTGCGCCGGCAGGTCGATGTCGGGCAGGTCATCCTGCAGGCCGCGTTCCAGCCGCCAGACATGCGCCAGCACCGCCGCAACGGCGCCAAACAGCCCTTCGTGAATGGGCTGGCCGATATCGCCCGTGAAATAGAGCGCACGCGCCAGCGGCGGCAGGCGCAGCACCGGAATCGCGGCGGCCCGCGCGCGGTCGATCACCTGCAGGGCCAGCGCATCGCGCCCGGTGGCCAGGATGACCGGCACCTCGTCGCGGTCGGGCAGATAGCGCAGGGCCACGGCAAAATGCGCGGGGTTGACGATCACGGCGGTTGCATCGGGCACGTTTTCCAGCGCGCCGCGTTCGCGCGCGGTTCGCTGGCTGGCCTCCATCTGCAGGCGTCGCAGCTTGCCCTTGACCTCGGGTGAGCCATTGTCCTCGCGCGTTTCGCGCTTGAGTTCGGCGATGGTCATCCGCAACTGCTTGCGGTGCTTGTGCGCCTGCCAGACCAGATCGACCAGCGCGATCAGGCCCAGCACCAGCGTGAGCCCCGCAAAGATGCCCATGGCCAGCCGGAACACCACCCGCAGGGCATCCGCCAACGGCACCATGCCCAGAATGGTCAGCCGGCCAAGGCCCAGATAGAGGCCGCCCAGCACCACACAGCCAAGCAGCGTGACCTTGCCCACCGCCTTGCCCAGTTCCACCAGCGCCGTGGCCGAGACCATGCGCTTGAGCCCCTTGAGCGGATCGATCTTGTCAGGCTTGAAGGCAAAGCCCTTGACGGTCCAGTTCAGCCCGCCGATGGAAATCTGCGTGGCGATCATCAGTACCATCACCGGCAGCCCGACAATGCCCGCCACCAGCAGCACATCGCGCCCGCCCTGATGCAGGGCATGCAAGAGGACCTCCTCGCCCCGGCCCGCGGGGTTCAGCAGATACTGTTGCCAGCGCGCCATGATCGACGCCGCAAACACCGGCAGCATCAGCAGCACCACGGTTGCGGCCGCGATGGCGGCAAAGACCATCATCTCCTTTGACGCAAGCACCTGCCCGTCGCGCCGCGCCTGTTCCAGTTTGCGCGGCGTCGGTTCCTCGGTGCGTTCGGCGCTGTCGTCGGGCGCGGCCATCGGGTTTTCCTATGGCCCGGCCAGCAGGTCGCGCAGGTCGCGCAGCCCGTCGCCGGCGATGACCGAAAGCCCCGCCAGAAGATTGGGCGCACTCAACCAGAGCAGCACGAACATCATCAGGATGGTGATGGGAAAGCCCACGGAAAACAGGTTCAGCTGCGGAGCCGAGCGTGTCAGCACCCCCACCGACAGGTTCAGCACCAAGAGCCCCGCCACCACCGGCAGCATCAGCGACGCGCCGAGCGCGAACATCGAAGCCCCGGCCATGATCCCCGCCGTGGCCAGCGCCGCAATGTCGAGCGACGCGCCGGGCGGAAAGGCGGCATAGCTGTCCAGCACGATCCGCAGGGCGTGCAGATGCCCGTCCATGCCCAGAAAGACCATCATCAGCGACAGGCTGAAGATCTGCGCCACTACCGGTGTCTGCCCGCTCGCCGTCGGGTCGAGTTGCATGGCAAAGCCCAGACCGGCGGCATTGGCCACCCGGTCGCCGGCAACGCTAGCGGCGCCGAACAGGATCGTCAGCACCAGCCCCGCCGTGACCCCCAGCGCGATTTCGGCCAGCACCATGGGCACCGCGGACAGGGCCGCCAGCGTTTCGGCATCGGGCATCGGGTATAGCTGGGGCACGACAAGCGACAGGCACACCGCCGCAACGATGCGCACCGGCAAGGGCACGAACCGCCCGCCGAACACCGGCGCCGCAATCAGGAAGGCGCCGACGCGCAGCATCGCGAAGATCTGCGCCGCCAGCAGATCGCCAAGGCGGGCAATGTCCATGCCGGGCAGGGTGACAAAGGCGCCCTCCATCCCCCGCGCCCCTACCGGATGCCCTGGATCTGGTCGAACACGTACAGGAAGTAATCCGACAGCACCCCGAGCATCAGGGCCGAGCCCAGCGCCATGGCAAGAAACACCACCACCAGTTTCGGCACGAAGCTGAGCGTGTTTTCGTTGATCGAGGTCGCCGCCTGCAGAATGCCGATCACCAGCCCCACCAGCAGCGCCACGGCCAGCACCGGCCCGGCGACCTTGAGTATGGTGAAATAGGCAAGCTGCAGCTGGTCCGTGGCGTCATTGAACTCCATCGCCCTAGCCCCCCAGCCCGTAACCCGCCACCAGCGATCCGACGGTCAGCGCCCAGCCATCCACCAGCACGAACAGCAACAGCTTGAAGGGCAGCGCCACCATCACCGGCGACACCATCATCATGCCCAGCGCCATCAGGATCGAGGCAATGACGATGTCGATGACCAGAAACGGCAGGAACAGAAGAAAGCCGATCTGGAAGGCCGTCTTGAGTTCGGATGTCAGGAACGCCGGAAGAAGCACATGAAAGGGCACATCCTCGGGGTTTGCATAGGGGCCTTCGCCGGCCAGGTCGGAAAACATCAGCAGGTCGGTCTGGCGGGTGTGTTCGATCATGAAACGCTTGATGATCTCGCCGGCGGTCGCCAGCGCCTCGGCCTGGGGCATCTGGCCGTCCAGTGCCGGGCCAAGCGCCTGATCATGCACCTCCACAAAGACCGGCTGCATCACGAAGAAGGTCAGAAACAGAGCCAGCGCGATCAGCACCTGGTTTGGTGGGGTCTGCTGGGTGCCCAGCGCCTGCCGCAGGATCGACAGGACGATGATGATGCGGGTAAACGCGGTCATGCCCAGCAGCAGCGACGGCAGCACCGTCAGCGCGGTCATCAGCGCCAGGATCTGCAGCGACAGCGACCAGCTTGTGCCGCCATCGGCCTCGGTCATGGTCAGCGCGGGGATGCCCTGCGCCAGTGCAGGCAGGGGCAACAGGGCGAAAGCCGCGAAAAGCACACTCCGCATCACGACTGCCCCCCGGAAATGCCGGGTGCGGGGTCAAGCGCGTGCAGCGCCGTGACCCCGGCCTTGCCATGCACCAGCAGGAATTCGCGCCCGTCGACTGCAAGCAGCGTGGCACGCATGTTTCCGCCCAGGCTCTGGCTTTCGGACAGATGCAGGCGCCGGCCGCGGTGGAGCCTTTCCGAAAGGTGCTGCCTGTTTCGGTGCACAAGCAGCCAGGCCACCCCAAGGGCGGCCATGAACAGGGCCAGCACCAGCAGTTGATCGAAGCGCACGAGGTCCATTGTCTTTCCCGGTTGCAGGCGGGCTTTCCGCCCGGTTGCCGGGTGGCTGCAAGGATCGTGCCAGCGCCGCGCGGCTTACACCGGATCCGTTTGATCAGTTCGGTCCACCAACGGTCCTTCCCCGCCCGTGCGCCAGCACGGGCAGCGCCCGCCCGCCCCCGTCACGCCGCAGGCGTGCCTCCGGCACGACGCGGGCGCTTCTGCGCCCACCTCGGGCGGTCGCCACCCACACTTCCCGAACCGAACAAACGGATTCCCTATTACACCGCGTCGGCGCGTTCCTCGGGTGTGATGATCTGGCCGAAGCGGATGCCGAACCGGTCACCAACCATCACCACCTCGCCCTTGGCGATGGGCGTGCCGTTGACCAGCACATCCAGCGGATCGCCGGTAAGCCGGTTCAGTTCGATCACCGAGCCTTCGGAAAGGCGCAGCAGATCGCGAATGGTCAGTTGCGCGCGACCGACCTCGACGGTCAGCGACACGTCGATATTCTCCAATAGGCGCAGATGCTCGGGGGCCTGGCGTCTGATTTGCTCAGTCATGGCTTGCTCCTGTCGTTTCGGGTGTAGCGCCAAGCGGGCGCAGGATGGCTATGGCTGCATGACCGCCCTGATCGCCGGGCTGGGCCTGAAACACCGGCAGATCCTCGACCAGAACCTCCACCGATGGCCCGAGGGTCACGGGGATCACATCGCCCTCGCCAAACCGCATAAGGCGCGCAACCGGAACCTGCGGCTGGCACAACCGCGCCGACACGGTCAGCGGGATGTTCAGGATCGCCGCTTCCAGCTTCTCGCGCCAGCTTCTGTCCTCGCTCAGCTGATCGGACTGCATGCGCGACCGCAGAAGGCCGGCAATGGGCTTGAGGATCTGCAGCGGATAGAGAATGTCGAAGGTCGCCGCCTCATGCCCCGGTATCTCGACCATGAAGGAACAGGAAACGACCTTTTCCTCATTCTCGGCAAAGGCCACGAACTGCATGTTCTCGTCCCGGCTGACGGCCGTGAAGCTGACCTGCAGCAGATCGCGCCAGGCCAGTTGCAGCGCTGAATTGAGCCGGTCGGTGATCAGCTCGATCACCCGGTGTTCGGTGGCGGTGAATTCGCTGCGCCGAACCTTCGGCCCCGCCACGCCGCCGCCGTAATAGGCGTTGGTCAGAAGCGCGATGAAGGCGGGCGGCAGCACCATCAACTGATTGCCGCGCAGTTCGTCGGAGGCGCTGATGGTCAGCGACAGGAAATTCTCCTGCCCGTTGCGGTAATCCTCGAAGCTCATCAGTTCGGGCTGAAAGCTTGACAGACGCGGCTGAAACCGCAGCATCGGAAGGAACGCGGCGCGGGCCACCCGGCAGAACCGTTCATGCACGATGCGCAGCCCGTGGTATTCCCCGATCCCCGAATTCTGCGCGGCGCTGAAGGAAAACGGCCTTACCGGCTGGCCGTTGTGCAGTTCCACATCATCGGGCTTGATCAGATCATCGCTGAGCCCGCCGACAAGCGCGGCGACCTCGGTTGCGGAAAGCTTGCGCTGCTTGGCCATGGCTTGCCTATTGCAGCACGAATGACGGAAAGAATACGCCCTCGACCCCGCCAAAGCCCTCGATCGCCTCAAGCCGGCTGTTGATGGCATCACGCAGCGCCGCGGCAAGCGCCTCGCGCCCTTCCCTGCCGGTCATCTCGTCTTCGGAAAAGCCGCCGATCACCGCCAGCATGTCCGAGCGCAGGGCCGCCTGGTGCTTCCTGACGTGATCCATGACCTTGGCGTCGTACTGGGTGGACAGCGTGACACCCAGCTGGATGAACCGGCGCGATCCCTTGGGATTGGTGGTCAGCGGCTCGTCAAAGGTGAAATAGGTGGTCTGAAAGGCGTCGCCATCGGGCGTGCGCCGCGTCAGGGCAGGCATCCCGCCGCGCGGGGCGGCGGTGGCGGCCTCGGCGGGGCGGTCGATCATGCGCAGGGCCTGCGTCATGGGCGAGTTGCTTTCGGCATAAAGAAACCAGCCGGCGCCAAACCCCATGCCGGCAAAGGCAGCCGCCCCCAGCGGCAGGCCAAGGATCATGGCCAGTCTGCCACCCCGTTTCCGCGGCGGTTCCTCAATGGTGGTGTCATCCTTCGGGGCGGGCTTTGCGGGCATGGCGGGTCTTTCACGCAATCAGATTGACAAGGCGGCTTCCCGGTTCGGGTACTTCGGCAAGGTCCGGCATGTCATCGCCATCGCCGTCGGGCAGGCCTGCTGCGCCGCCCCCTGTACCCGCCTGTTGCCGGTCGGTTGTTGTTTCATGTCCTGCAAGCGACATGCCAAACCGCGCGAGTTCGGAGGCAAGCTGTCGCTCGGCGTCGGCGAGCAGCCGCGCGGCTTCGGGGGTTTCCGCCAGAAAGCGCACGCTTGCCGTGTCGCCCTGAACGCTGAGCGTGATGGTCAGACGACCGAGCTCTTCGGGCGCGATATCCAGCACCATCCGGCCGCCCGCGGCATCCAGCAGCGAAACCACAGGGCCGGAAACCAGCGCTGCGGGCCAGTTCGGTGCCTGCATGGCAACCGGCGCCTGGCCCGACATCACTGGCCCGGCCGGCACGGTGCCGGGTTGCGGCGCGGCTGCAACCGGCGCGGATGCGCCGGGGGTGGCGGCCTGCATGGCCAAGGCGGGGCCGGTTTCCGGCTCGGCCGGAATGCCTGCGGGCGGCGCGGCCTTGGCACCGGGCTGGGGCGGCGCCGGGGCTGCGGATTCTGCGCGCGGCAGCGCGGCGGCCACCGGGGTGCGCGACACCAGGCGAGGCATCTCCGGCGCCCTGTCAACGGGCGGGGCGGCCCGGCCGGTGGTTTGCGTCGCGCCTGCCGGCACGCTCAGGACCGGTGCGCCAGTTGTGGCGTCGGGTTTGCCCGGTTCGGCAGAGGGCGGCGCAACCGGCGCCGCATTGCTTTCGTCGGCAGGTTCGGCATCTTCCGCGTCAATCCCGCTTTCGGCGGTGCCTTCAGCCTCATCCGCATCAGTCCCGGGGCCTTCGGCGGCAGGCGCCGGTGCGCCCGAGACCTTTTGCAAGGCAGGCGCGGGCGGTGCTTCCTGCGGGTCATGCACGGGCGCGGGTGTGGCCGCCGCTGGCCCGTTTTCGGGCGGGTTCGGCGCGGACGGGTGCGGCTCGGGGCCGGCATCATCACCGGCCGCAGGCGACACGGCCCTTTCGGGCGCGGTTTCCTGCGCGGGCAGGGTTTCGATGTCCGAAGCATCGTTCTGGCCGGCAATCGGCGCGGCCCCTGCCGTTCGGCTGCCTTGCCCCTGGCCGGAGGCTTCCAGTTCACCCATGTCGAGGATCAGCGCACACAGACCTGCAAGATCCTCGCCCTCCGACAGGGCGTCCTGCACAGCCGGCGCCCCGGCATCGTCACCGCCGAACCCCTGATCGGTCATTTGCTGCAGATTGCGCAGAAACCCTTCGGCCTGGCCCCGGATATCCGGGGGCATTGCCTTGAACGGCGGGCCCGGCACGCGGGACAGCAGGGTCATGCCTGGCAGAGTCTCGATCATCGGGTGCCCCGTTTCGCGGCCGGTTTGCGACTGTCGTGCAAGAACAATGCCGGTCTGGCCGTCACGGCGCGGTTCGCCGCGGCGGGCGCTGGTCATCCTGTCTCTGCTGGCGTTCGCGGGCTTCCAGAAAGCGGGCAGCGCTGGCGGCTTCCTGCGCGTGGTGCTGCCTGCGCATCTGGTCCTGGATTTCGGCGCGCAGCAGGCGCAGCCTGTCTTCGGCGCGTTCCCGCACAATGCCCTGCCTGTCGCGTTCTGCGCCCAGACGCTCGGACAGGCTGGCCAGATGGCGCAGCTGCGCCACATTGACGGCACCTTGGGGTATGGTCAGGCTGTCCATCAATGCGCCCAGCCGGCCCTGCATGGCACTGCTCTGGCGGGCCTCTTCCCGGGTGCCTTGCAGCGCTTGCGCAAGATGCGCCAGCTTTGCCGAAGCCCGGCGGGCCTGAAGCGAAAACAGTCGGCTGCGTGGCATCAGATGTCTCCCCGAACGGTTGCGGTATCGCCGCACAGCGCCAGCAGGGCATCGCGGCTTTCATCCAGGCTGACCGGCTGATGCGGATCCTGGGCGATCAGCGCACGGATTTCCGGCCACAGGCGGATCGCCTCGTCCAGATCCCTGTCCTGCCCCGGCGCATACCCGCCCATCATCACCAGATCGCGGTTGGTCTGATATGCGGCCACCAGATGCCTGAGCCGCAGCGCGGCGGATTGCTGGGCCGGGCCGGTCACATCGCCCATCACGCGGCTGACCGACTGGGTCACATCGATGGCCGGATAGATGCCCATCTGCGCCTGCGCGCGGGCAAGCACCAGATGCCCGTCCAGAATCGCGCGGGCACTGTCCACCACCGGGTCCGACAGCGTGTCGTCGCCATCGGCCAGCACGGTGCAGATGGCGGTGATCGTTCCTTCGCCCGGCAGCCCCGGCCCGGCGCGTTCCAGCAGTGCCGGGATCAGCGCGATGACCGAAGGCGGGTAGCCCTTGGCGGTGGGCTGTTCGCCCATGGCCAGACCGATTTCGCGCTGCGCGTGGCCCACCCGCGTCAGGCTGTCGATGATCAGCAGCACGCGCCGGCCGGTGTGGCGGAACCATTCCGCTATCGCAATCGCACGGCGCACCCCGCGCAGCCGCAGCAGCGGCGACCGGTCGGCCGGAACCGCCACCATGCAGCAGCGCGCGGCCGCTTCGCCCTGCATCAGCCGCGACGCCATGTGCCCGACCTCGCGCGCGCGTTCGCCGATCAGGGCCAGCACCACCACATCGGCCTGCGCGTTCCGGGCCATCATCTCGATCAGAACGGACTTGCCCACGCCCGAACCGGCGATGATGCCGATGCGCTGCCCCTCGCCCATGGTCAGGGCCGCATTGACGATCCGCACACCGCAATCGAAGGGCATGTTCACCGGCTGGCGCAGCAGCGGATTCAGCGGCCGCCCGGCCAGTGGCCAGACTTCGGGCAACACCGGCTGCGGCCGGGCATCCAGCGGCGCGCCCTGCGCATCGATCACCCGGCCCAGAAGCGCATCGCCGACCGGAACCTGCTGTCCGCCCTGCAGCAGGCGCACCCGCGCCCCGGCCAGAACCGGTGTTCCCGGCTCGGTGACAACAAGCTTGTTGCGCCCGTTGTCAAAGCCCACCACCTCGGCCAGCGTTGCCTGCCCCGCGGCCCCTTCGACATGGGCCAGCGCGCCGGGTTCTGCCGGAAAGCCGGTGGTTTCCAGATGCAGCCCGTCATAGCGCAAGACCTGCCCCGAAATCACCGGTTGCGGGCCCGGCGCGGCGCGCAGTCGCGCGATCAGGGCCGGGACGGGACGCAGGGCGGCGGTCATGCCATCGCACCGGCATGGATGAGATCATCCAGCGCCAGCCCCGCCGCACGCAGGCGGATATCGCCGCGCATCAACGCCGGATCGGCCCGCAGGTCGGCCTGGAGCAACCGCACGATCTGCGGCGTTTCTGCCGAACCGGCGGCCTGCAGGGCGGCAAGATCCTGCGGGTTGAGCGTGATGCTCAGCCCTGAAAGCCCCTCGGCGATCCGGCCGGCAAGGGCCGTGATACGGGCGCTGAAACCGGCGGGGGCCGCATCGATCTGCTCACCCGCGCGTTCCGAAGCCAGCCTGCGCACCGCTTCGTCGAGGGTGTGCGCGAGCGCCTCGGTTTCGGCCTCTGTGGCCCGGGTGATCTGATCCACAAGTGCCGACAGGGTGGCAGCGGCGGCGTCGACTGCGTCGCGCGCAGCCGCGAATTCGGCCTCGGCCTCGGCGCGCCCGCGGGCGTGGCCTTCGGCCTGAGCGGCGCGCAGCGCTGCTTCGGACACCGGCTCGGGCAGTCTGGCCGACGGCGGAGGCGGGCTCGGGCAGTAATCGGGTGCGGGTGCGGCTGGTTCGGCGGGCTCCGGGGCTGCCGGCTGCATGACGGGCGCCGGTGCAAGCCGCGCCATGTCCTGCGGCAGCCGGCGCGAAAAACCGACGGCACCGGTGCCAAGCCCGGCCATCGGAACAAACCCCTGCGCGCCGGCGCCGACGGCCTGCGGGCGAAAGCCCTGAACCCGGTCTTGAGCGCGCATGTTCATACCATTTCCTCGCCGCCGCGTCCGGCCAGGACGATGGTTCCGGCGTCGGCCATCTCGCGCGCGGTGGCGACGATGCGTTTCTGCGCGTCCTGCACATCGGACAGGCGCACCGGGCCCAGCGCCTCCATCTCGTCGCGAATACCGGCTGCGGCGCGAACCGACATGCAGGACAAGAGCCTTTCGCGCAGCAGTTCGTCGGCGCCCTTCAGGGCCAGAACAAGCTGTTCGGGTTCGACCGTGCGCAGCAGCGTCTGCAGGCTGCGGTCATCGGATTTGCCCAGATTGTCGAAGACGAACATGTTGTCCTGAATGGCCGTCATGAGATCCCTGTCGTCCTTCCGGATATCCTTGAGGATTCGCACCTCGGCATCGGAACGCATGAAGTTCATGATCCGTGCCGCCGCCCGCACCCCGCCGATCTGCGAGGCGCTGGAACTGCTCGACGCCTTGAACTTGCGTTGCAGCACCGCTTCCAGATCGGCCAGCGCCTCGGGCGTGACAGACCCGAGCGTGGCGATTCGGCGCAGGATGTCGGGCTGGATGTCTTCGTCCAGCATGTTCAGGACGGCCGAACCGCGGGTGGCATCGAGGCAGGCAATGACCAGCGCCATGATCTGCGGGTGTTCGTCTGCAATCACCTCGGCAATCGATTGCGGGTCCATCCAGTCCAGAAGCTCGATCGGGCGTTCCAGACTGAGCGGGTTGATCCGCGCCAGCACCGACTGCGCACGATCTGGCCCGAAGGCATCGGAAAGCACGGTGCGCACATAGCCGGTCGAGCGGTGGGCAAGGCCGGTCTCGTCGGCAAGCCGCATCAGGAAATCCTCAAGCACACGGTCGGCCTGATCTTCGCGCACCTCATCGACCGAATACACGGCCGCGCCCAGGTGCTGCACCTCGGCAGGCGAAAGATTGCGCAGGATCTCGGCGGCCAGATCCTCGCCGAACATGAGCATCAGGATTGCGGCATCCTGCGTGGCCGGGCCAAAAGCGACGGGAGCGTTCGACATTCGGGTTCATCCTGTGCTGTCGAGTTCCGAACGGATCATGCGATGCAGGACGGTGGCCACCCGGGCCGGATCATCCTTGGCCAGCCGGCGCAGCACTGCCTGTTTTTCGGCGCGGCCGGCATTGTTGCCCAGAACGCTTTGCGCCAGATCGCGGTGGCGCTGGTTCAGCTTCTGTTCGACCTGCTGCAGCGATTCGCCCTCGGCAACCTCGACCAGCCCCGGCGAAAAGGGCGCCGAAGCGGGCTGGCCATCGACCGCCTGCAACTGGCGTTTCAGAAGCGGCCGCAGGATGCCCAGCCCCACAATCGCGGCAATGGCGACAAGAACCAGCGCGCGCAGGATTTCGGGCAGATACGGAAGATCGAACCCGGCAGACGCGGTTTCGGCAAGGGCCGGTGCGGCAAAGGGGTGAACCATGATCGTGACCACGTCGCCACGGGTTGCATCATGGGCAATCGCGCTTTCCACAAGCCCCTGAAGCGACCTGGCAAGCGCATCATGGGCTTCGGCCTGGCTTGCATCCGGCCCGCCGGCCACATCCGGCGCCCGGACCACGATCGCAACCGAAAGGCGCTGTATCTGCCCGGTTTCGGGCTGGGTACTGGAAATGGTGCGGCTGACTTCGTAGTTCCGTGTCGTCCCGGTCGCGCGGTTCCTGATGGCGGGCGCCGCGGCGTCATCGCCGGCCGGGTTTTCGGCCAGTTGAGCTTCGTTCGGCGGCGTGTTGGCCACCGCCCCGGGAATGCCGCCTGCCGGCATGTCGCGGGTTTCGTTCTCGGTCAGCTGTTCGCTGCGCAGCGCGTTGCCCTCGGGGTCGACGCGTTCCTCGCGGATATCGCGCCGGGTGAAATCCATGCTGGCGGTGACCTCGACCGAGAAGTTGCCAAAGCCGACGACCGGGGTCAGCAGCGCCTCGATCCGGCGGCGCAGCAGGGTTTCCAGTTCGACCCTGTGGCGCAGGTGGCGCTCGGTCAGGCGGGACACGTCATCCTCGTCCCCGCGCGACAGCAACCGGCCGGTCTGGTCGACAACGCTGACATCCGACCGCGCCATCCCCGGAACGGAAGACGAAACCAGATGCACGATCGCTTCGACCTGCCCGCCATCCAGAACCCGGCCGCTTGCAAGGGTCAGAAACACCGAAGCGCGCGGCGGGTGGTTGTCGCGCAGGAAGGCGGAACGTTCCGGCAGCGCAAGATGCACCCGTGCGGCCTGCACCGCACCGATTTCGGTGATCGACCGCGCAAGGTCCAGCTCGTGGCTCTGGCGCAGACGGGCGTTTTCAAGCGACCGGCTGGCACCCAGCGGAATATCCGCCAGCGGCCGGTCCCCGTCGGGCACGGCCTGCGGCAGGCCCTGCGCCGCCAGCGCCAGACGCGCGCGGTGATAATCGGTCGTGGGCACCGAAATCTCGCCCGACATCCGCTCGACCCGCGCATCGATCCCCGAGCCCGCCAGAGCTTCGATCACGCGCGCCTTTTCCGCCTCGGGCAGGCCGGGATAAAGGGTGCTGCGGGGCACATCCCGCCAGACCATCCAGGCAAGCACGACCATCGCCGCCGCCGCCACCATGACCATGGCCGGCAAGGCACGCCGAACGGCAGGCTGGGCGGCGAACCGCGACACGATCTCGGGTACGGCGACGGCGCGTGCCAGCAGCCCCGCGGATGCGGCAGGCGTCAGTTCGGATGCTCGGGGAGCCGGCGAAACTGCCATTGCGTCAACCTTTCGCCACCTGTCACAGCGGCATGTTCATGATGTCACGATAGGCGCCAAGCGCCTTGTTGCGGACATTCAGCGTCAGCTGAAAACCCAGCGAAGCCACCTGCTGTTCGACCATCACGGCGGCCAGATCGTTTTCGACACCCATTTCCCAGGCGCGGGCCGATTGCGCGGCCTGCGCCTGGGCGGTGTTCACCTGACCAAGCGCCGTTTCAAGTCGCGCGCCGAAGTTCTGCGTGGGCTCACCGGCGCGCGCCGGCTGAACCGACTGCACCGCTGGCAGTGATTGCAGGCTTCCGACCGCACCGACGGACATGGTTCAACCTCAGCAAGCAGCGACGAGATGACGCCGCAGCGGCGAAGGCATCGGCGCGACCCGGGCCACAGCTGCGGGCTTGTCGAACAGGATGTCATCGGCACCAATCCGCACCCCGTCACACATCACCAGCGCGCGCTGCACGACGTTTTCCAGCTCGCGCACATTGCCGGGCCATGCATGCTGCCGGAGCATTTCCAGCGCATCGCCCGAAAACAGCGGCACAGGCCCCACCTTCCAGTGGCGGCGCAGAAACGCGATGGCCAGCGGCACGATGTCTTCGGCGCGATCCTCGAGCGCCAGCGTGTTGAGGGGAAAGACATTGAGCCGATAATACAGGTCTTCCCGGAAACGTCCGGCGGCGATCTCGGCGGGCATGTCGCGGTTGGATGTCGAGATGATGCGCAGGTCGACCGGCAGTTCACCCGAAGAGCCCAGCGGCGTGACCTTGCGTTCCTGGATCACGCGCAGCAGCTTTGCCTGCAGGCCAAGCGGCATTTCCGAAATCTCGTCCAGCAGCAGCGTGCCGCCATCGGCCGCCCTGATCAGCCCCTGCCCGGCCGTGACCGCCCCGGTAAAGGCGCCCTTCACATGGCCAAACAGCATCGCTTCGAGCATGTTTTCGGGGATGGCGGCGCAGTTGATGGCCACAAACGGCTTTGCCGCGCGCGGGCTGGCATCGTGGATCGCACGCGCCAGAACCTCCTTGCCGCTGCCGGTCGGGCCGTTGATCAGCACCGTGACATCGGTGGCGGCCACCCGCGCGGCCAGGTCGATCAGCCCGCCGGTGGCAGGATCGCAGGCAACCATCGGCCGGATCGGTTGGGCGATCAGATCGGCAAGGTAGTGCAGCACCGCCCCGCCATCATCCTGCACCGGCCCGTCACCGGCAAGCGGGACCGCGACCCGAAGAAAGCTTCCGCCCATTTCCGTTTCGATCGCCATCTGCCTTGCACCGGGCATCAGCGCCACGACATTGCGCACCCTTGCACTGCGCGCCGCGCGTATCAGCGCGGGTTCGTCCGCAGGACCGGACAGCACCCCGATGATTGCCGCAGCGCCTTGCGCCAGCTCGACAGCTCCGCGGGTGACGCCGATGCGGCGCCGGGCCATCAGATCCACAAGCTGGTCGGCCAGACCGGATTGCGGGTCAAGGAAATGCAGGGTGGTCATTTGCAGCGTCACTTTCGTTGTTGCTGCAGATGACAAGGCATGAACCGTGCCAAGGACCG
>SKWP01000398.1 GCA_007128865.1 Paracoccaceae bacterium | reverse complement strand
TGAAAGGCCGCCGTTGCCGGCATCGCGCAGCGCTGACGCATCGGGCAGGAACCGGGCGAGGGCGCTCAGCCCATCCGCGGGCTGCGCAGCCACCGGCTGGGGCAGGGCCATGGCAAGCACCACCGCCGCCAGCGCCGCCGCGATTCCTGACCGAATCCACCCTCCGAGGCCGCCCGCGCCCAACTGCCTGCTCCTGCCCGCGTTCGCCGGCCCGTCGCGGGGCCGTTGGCACGGATCATAACCCAGCCATCCGGCATCGGAAACGCTTGCCGCGCCGCCCGGGGTCTGCTGGCCATGCCAATTGCGTGAGCCGCAGGGCCCGGCCGCGCGCACCGGCTTGCCAAAATCGCCCGGTCTGCGATGCTTGGCACCCAGATCCGACAGCTATGGAACCGTTGCCGATGCCGCCTTTTCGCCGCCTTCTTGTTGCACCGCTGCTGACCGCCGCGCTTGCCTTTCCTGCCGCTGCCTTCGACCCTGCCGCGATGACCGATGCAGAGCGCGCCGCCTTCCGCGCCGAAGTCCGCAGCTATCTGCTGGAAAACCCCGAGGTGCTGCTCGAGGCGGTTTCGGCGCTCGAGGCCCGACAGGCCGCCGAACAGGCGGTCGATGACGCAACGCTGGTGCAGGTCAATGCCGAGGCGCTGTTTTCCAGCCCGGATGACTGGGTTGGCGGCAATCCCGATGGCGATGTCACGCTGGTCGAGTTTGTCGATTACAATTGCGGCTTCTGCCGGCGTGCCTATCCGGAAGTGATGCAGGTGCTTGAATTCGACCCCGATGTGCGGCTGGTGATCAAGGAACTGCCAATCCTTGGCCCCGGATCGGAGCTTGCGTCGCAGATGGCGGTGGCGGTGCTGCGCCTGCATGGCGACGAAGCCTATGCCGATCTGCACGACCGGCTGATGACCCAGCGCGGCGAGATGAATGCCGCCGCGCTCGACCGGGTCGGCGCCGCGATGGGGCTCGACATGGCGGCACTGCGCGCCGAGATGGAATCGCCCGAGGTTGCGCGCATCCTTGACGAAAACCGCGCGCTGGCCGCCCGGTTGCGGCTGTCGGGCACCCCCAGCTTTGCCTTGCCGGGCAGGCTTGTGCGCGGGATGCTGCCGGCGCCGGCGCTTCTTGATCTGGTCGATACCGTGCGCAGCGAAGGCTGAGGCGTCAGCCGGTCATTCGGCGGCTTCGGCCGCGGCATCGATCTCGGCTGCGCGCTTTTCCACAAGCTCCACGATGTGGTCGATCATCTGGTCGTTCGACAGCTTGTGGCTTTGACGGCCGGCAACATAGACCATGCCATGGCCGGCCCCGCCGCCGGTGAAGCCGAGATCGGTCATCAGCGCCTCGCCGGGGCCGTTCACCACACAGCCGATGATCGACAGGCTCATCGGGGTGCGGATGTGGGCAAGCCGTTCCTCGAGGGCCTCGACAGTGCGGATGACATCGAAACCCTGTCGCGCGCAGGACGGGCAGGAAATGATGTTCACACCCCGATGGCGCAGACCCAGCGCCTTGAGAATCTCGTAGCCGACCCGAACCTCTTCCACCGGATCGGCCGAGAGCGAGACGCGGATGGTGTCGCCGATGCCCATCCACAGCAGATTGCCCAGCCCGATGGCCGATTTCACCGTGCCGGCCATGAACGCGCCGGCCTCGGTGATGCCCAGATGAATCGGCGCATCCGTCGCTTCGGCCAGCGCCTGATAGGCGGCCGCGGCAAGGAACACGTCCGAGGCCTTGCAGGAAATCTTGAACTCGTGAAAGTCGTTGTCCTGCAGCAGCCGGATATGTTCGAGGCCGGATTCGACCATCGCCTCCGGGCAGGGCTCGGCGTATTTTTCGAGCAGGTGCTTTTCCAGACTGCCGGCATTCACGCCGATCCGGATCGAACAGCCATGGTCGCGCGCGGCCTTGACCACCTCGCGCACCCGGTCGGGCGATCCGATGTTGCCGGGATTGATGCGCAGGCAGGCAGCGCCGGCCTCGGCGGCCTCGATGGCGCGTTTGTAATGAAAATGGATGTCGGCAACGATCGGAACCGGGCTTTCGCGCACGATGTCGCGCAGGGCGCGGGTGCTGGATTCATCCGGGGTCGAAACCCGCACGATATCGGCCCCCGCCTCGGCGCAGGCCAGGATCTGCGCCACCGTTGCCGCCACATCGGAGGTGTCGGTGTTGGTCATCGTCTGGACGGTAATCGGCGCATCGCCACCAACCGGCACCGGGCCGACCATGATCTGCCGAGACTTGCGCCGGTAGATGTTGCGCCACGGGCGGACCGGGTTGTGCGACATGCGCGGGCTCCTGAAACGGTTGCCGTCTGTGCCGCAAGATAATGCGACCCGGCGCTGCCGGCAACGCATCTGGCGCGCCATTCGGCGCTCAGTCGGCGCGGGCGACGTTGACCATGCGGGCAAGTTCGGGGTCGCGCGACAGATCGGCCACCGCAAAGGTCTGCGACAGCGATTCGGCCGAAAGGTCGACATTGCTGACCACGTTCGAGCCCGACCGCGCCGGCCCGAACGTCTGGCCATCGACCAGGAAATAGACCGATCCCGAATTGCCGGCGCGAAGCCGCGCGGGCGCTTCGGTCTGTGGCACCGCATAGCGTTCGCCGGCGTCGAGGATCTTTTCGAACAATACCGTGCCGTCGGCCGATTGCACCCTTACCCATGCCGGACGCACGGCCAGAATCTCGACCTTCGGCGGGCCATCCGCAACCACGCGCACCGGCGTTTCGCTGTCGGGCAGGGCGGTTTCGCGCGCAGCCTCGGGCAGGGCGGCCGTTGCGCCGGTTACGGTTCCCACACTGCCGGGATCGATGGCCGAAATCGGCCCGTCCCGCGCCACCATGACCGGCGTGTCCAGCGCCTGCGGGCGATAGAGCCTGTCAAGACTGTCGGCCGTCGGTGCCGATATGCCGGCAAGGCCGCCGGGTTCTGCGGTAACGGGTGCGCTGCCGGTGGCACGCTCCAGCGGGTCGAGTTCGGCCACCACGCCGGGGGCCTGATCGACCGGGGCAATCTGGACCCTCTGCACCTCGCGCAGGACCGAAACCCCGCCGTAGCCGATGCCGATAATCAGCGCCGCCAGCACCGCAAGCGATCCGATCGCGCCGGGTTCGATCCGGCTCAGCAGCGGCTGGCCCTTGGGCACGAAGGGCGCGCGCGGATTGACCAGCGGGTCGACCGGATAACGCGGCTTCTGCGGGGGGGCGCTGCGCTGCACACGCGCGGCGCTGGACATGCCATGCGCCACGGTAAAGCCGGCCTCGGAACAGAAGCGGGCATAGGCCCATTCCGGATCCATGCCCAGATAGCGGGCATAGGACCGCACATAGCCGGCAATGAACCCCGGCGTTTCGAAGGCCGCGACGTCGCAGTTCTCGATTGCGGCGATGTAGCTGGCGCGAATCTTGAGCTCGCGCTGAACATCGAGCAGCGACTTGCCCAGTGTCGCCCGTTCGCCGCGCATCAGGTCGCCCAGACGCACGTCGTAATCGTCGAATCCAAGTGGCTTGTCGATTTCGTGTTCCGAAGGTGGTTCCCTTCGTCCGATCATCGAATCCGTCCCCGCCGCAGCATTGACCCTTGTGGTGACGCGTCTTGCCGACTCGCCCGGGCCGTTTCCCCGGTGGCTACATTACCACATCGCGGACGGATTCAAACCGGAAGCGCCCTCAAGCGGAAAGTTCGGCACGATTTAGCGCACAACTTGACCAAAGGTTATCCATTGCAGACACAAGATGTTGCGTCATGAGGGGGTCATGCACGGGTGACGGGGTGAACCGCAGCCGCTCGGTGCCACGGGGCACGGTGGGGAAGTTTATCGGCTGCACATAGATGCCGAAATCCTCCAGCAACTGATCGGAGAGCCACTTGCATTTCACCGGATTGCCCACATGAACCGGCACGATATGGCTGCCGTGGTCGATGATCGGCAGCCCGAGCCCCTTGAGCCGCATCTTGAGCGTGCGCGCGCCCTGCTGGTGGCGGTCGCGCAGGGCCTGATCGGACTTGAGATGCGCCACACTTGCCGCGGCACCGGCGGCCACCGCCGGCGGCAGCGAGGTGGTAAAGATGAAGCCCGGCGCATAGGACCGGATCGCGTCGCACATCCGCGCGGATGCGGCGATGTATCCGCCCATAACCCCGTAGGCCTTGGCCAGCGTTCCGTTGATGATGTCGATACGCCCCATCAGCCCGTCACGTTCGGCCACGCCACCGCCGCGGGGGCCGTACATGCCGACGGCATGAACCTCATCCAGATAGGTCAGTGCGCCGAATTCCTCTGCCAGGTCGCAGATCTCGGCCATCGGCCCGAAATCGCCGTCCATCGAATAGATCGATTCGAAGGCGATCAGCTTCGGCGCCGCAGGGTCGTCGGCGGCCAGCAGTTCGCGCAGATGCGCCACATCGTTGTGGCGGAAGATGCGCTTGGCTCCGCCGTTGCGGCGGATGCCTTCGATCATGCTGGCATGGTTGAGGCTGTCGGAATAGATGATCAGCCCCGGCAGCAGTTGCGGAAGCGTCGAAAGCGTGGCGTCGTTGGCGATATAGGCCGAGGTGAAGATCAGCGCCGATTCCTTGCCGTGCAGGTCCGCAAGCTCGGCCTCGAGCAGCTTGTGCCAGACCGTGGTGCCCGAGATGTTGCGCGTGCCGCCCGAGCCGGCGCCGGTTGCATCGATGGCCTCGTGCATGGCCGAAAGCACCACGGGGTGCTGGCCCATGCCCAGATAATCATTGCCGCACCACACCACGATGTCGCGGCTGGTCCCGTCCGGACGATGCCAGACGGCGCGCGGAAAATGCCCGCGCTTGCGTTCGATGTCGATGAAGGTGCGGTAGCGGCCTTCCTGGTGCAGTCGGTCGATGGCGGCGTCGATGGCGGCGGCGTAGTCCAAAGGCCCTGTCCCTTGCTGTTTCCTGCTGGGTCGGAAGTCATGTATCAATACGACCTCCGCGGGGAAAGTGTTACAGACCCCCAACTGCCCAAAACATGACATGGATCAATTGGATTATTGTCGCAGGGGGGCAACTTCGAGAACCACGACACAGGAATCACCCCCGCGCCGCGCCGCATCGCACAATTCCAGCGCCCTGTTGCGCGCGCTTGCAAGGTCGGGCAACTGCGCCACCGCCTGCGCCGAGGCCGCCACCCCGCCGCCCTGCATCAGCCCGTCGTTCGGGGCCAGCGCCAGCGCCGCAAAATCGCCCGCCGGCCCCAGCAGCATCGCCCGGGCCTCGGGATTGGCGGCAATCGCATCGAGAATGGCCAGCTCGTCGGGCCGGATGAAGGCGTGTCGGTAAATGGTGATCCGGACGCCATCGGCCTCGCGCACCTGCGCCTGAACGGCAGCCTGCCCGCTGGCCCCCGTCGGGGGCAATGAAAACGCCAGCGGCAGCGCAACGGCCGCCGCGGCCACAAGTCCCGCAAACCTTGCAAGACGCCTGTTCATGCCGCCTGTTCTCCCCTCAACCTGCCGGCCCGGCTGCCGGCGTCCGTTCCAGTAGCGCCGCAGGTGCCGCGCTTGCAACACCCGGCTGGACACGCCTGCGTGGGCTGCTACGCTCGGGCATCCCGGGGCCGCGAAATGCCGCCCTGACCAGCGCAAGGAGCCAGCCGTGACACGCAAGGATACCACCGGACCCGTGCTTGCGCATGTCGATGCCAATCTCGATGCGGCGCTCGACCGGCTGATGGCGCTTCTGCGTATTCCGTCGATTTCCACCGATCCGGCCTATGCCGATGCCTGTGACCGCGCCGCCGGCTGGCTGGTTGACGATCTGGCCGCGCTGGGGCTTGAGGCTTCGAAGCGGCCTACACCGGGCCATCCGATGGTTGTGGCCAGGGGCGCCGCACAGGCTGACGCGCCGCATCTGCTGTTCTATGGCCATTATGACGTGCAGCCGGTCGATCCGCTGGAATTGTGGACCCGCGATCCCTTTGATCCGGTGGTCGAGCAAACGCCGGCCGGGCGCATCATCCGCGCCCGCGGCGCCGCCGACGACAAGGGCCAGCTGATGACCTTTGTCGAGGCGTGCCGGTCCTGGCTTGCCGTGCATGGCAGCCTGCCGGTCCGGCTGACCGTTTTCCTTGAGGGCGAGGAGGAATCGGGCTCGCCTTCGCTGATCCCGTTCCTGAAGGAAAACGCCGATGAATTGCGCGCCGATGTTGCGCTGATCTGCGATACCGGCATGTTCGACCCCGAAACCCCGGCGATCTGCACCATGCTGCGCGGGCTGGTGGGCGAAGAGGTGACGATCCGCGCCGCCGACCGCGACCTGCATTCGGGAATGTACGGCGGCATTGCCGCCAACCCGATCCGGGTGCTTTCCCGCATCCTTGCCGCGCTGCATGACGACTCCGGTCGCGTCACCCTGCCGGGGTTCTATGACGCTGTGCCCGAACTGCCGCAGGAGGTTGCCGCACAATGGCAGGCGCTGGATTTCGACGCCGGCGGTTTTCTGGGCGCGGTGGGGCTGGGCCAGCCCGCGGGCGAGGCCGGGCGCAGCGGGCTCGAGATGATCTGGTCGCGCCCGACCTGCGAAATCAACGGGATATCGGGCGGTTATGCCGGCCCCGGTTTCAAGACCGTGCTGCCGGCCGAGGCCCGCGCCAAGGTCAGCTTCCGGCTGACCGGCCAGCAGGATCCCGAAACGATTCGCGCGGCCTTCCGCGCCCATGTGCAGGCAATGCTGCCGCCCGATTGCACCGCCGAATTCCACCGCCATGGCGGCTCGCCGGCGTCGCAGATGAACCTGGCCCATCCGGCATTCGAAGCCGCCCGCGCGGCGCTGTCGGACGAATGGCCGCGGCCGGCGGCCTTTGTCGGCTG
>SKWP01000399.1 GCA_007128865.1 Paracoccaceae bacterium | reverse complement strand
CTTGTTGCGGGAACTGGCCATCAGCGCATTCGCTTCCAGCTCGTTGCCCGTGCCTTCGGACGGAATGACCATGGTGATCGGGAAGCCTTCGTCGATGTTCTTGATCGCGCGCAGCGCGAAAGAGGTGCCGATGGCATACTCGCCCATGCTGGCCACGTTGCAGGGCCGCGAGCCGGACTTGATGTACTGGGCAATGTTGTTGTCGAGCGCACGCAGGAATTCCCAGCCGGCCTCTTCGCCCTTCATCTGCAGGATCGAGGCGATCTGCAGATAGCCGGTGCCCGAACTGGCCGGGTTGGGCATCACGATCTCGCCCTCAAAGGCGGGGTCGAGCAGATCGGCCCATGAGGACGGCATCGGCAGGCCCTTGGCGGCGAGAACCTCGTTGTTGACACAGAAGGCGCCCATGTAGCCGGTGACGGCAAACCACTTGCCGCCCGCATCGCGGAACCGGGCCGGCACGCGATCCAGATTTGCGGGCTCATAGGCTTCCAGCAGCGCATCGATTCGCGGATCGATCATCGAGGTCACCGCCCAGCCCCAGATCACGTCATGCTGCGGGTTCGACGATTCGGCCAGGATGCGGGCATGCAGATCGCCGGTTGAAAGCCGCAGCACATTGACCGTCAGATCGGGCAGGTCCGCGCGCATGCGGTTGAGAAACGCCGTCAGTTCATCCTCTTCATACGAGGTATAGACAGTGATCGAATCGGCGGCGGCGGTTCCGGCCGCCATGACCGCAAGCGCGGCCCCGGCAAGCAGCGCGGGAATGCCCCTGCGCCCGAGTGTTGATGGCATGTTTCGTTCCTCCGGTGTTGTGGACCCGTTGTGGCCGTTCGGTCCGTTTCTGACCCCTTCACGAGGCTTCAGCGCGCGGGATGATAGAGGCACCGGGCCGAAGCACAATCGCAAATCGCCACTTCCCGGAGCGGTCGCCGATTTCGATGACACAACGATGACAGTCGCGGCGGAATTGCCATCTTTCGCCCGCAGTCCGGGGCACAGGCGACCCGGCCCGGCCGGGTTCGGCTTGCATGCGGCCTTGCACCGGCCGGAAACGACGATGCCGCGCGCCCCATCGCCGCTGCGGCGCCACCGCACGACCAAAGCGTTGTGCCGGCGGCGCGGCGGCGCGGGCCGCCCCGGACGGGAACACCGGGACATCGCCCAAAGGACCAGCCGCGACAGATTGTTGTAGCAACAACATGTCTTCTGAATGTGGATTTTCCCGCCGCGCTGGTCTAGATTGAATCCAGCGGTGGGCGGAGGAGGCGTTGCCGAGGCGTGTTGGGCCAATGGCCGCCATGCTGCAAGTTCATGCCTGCGGCACAATTGACGACAACAGGGGGGATCGCGGAATGTTGAGGATTTTCGGCGCGTCAGCCCTTTTCGCGCTGGGGCTTCTGGTGACGCCGGCAAGCGCGTCCACCGTCGGCGCAGGTATGGAAGCCTATCGCAACGGCGATTTCGAGGCGGCCGCTGACATCTGGCGCCGGCTTGCCGATGCGGGCGATCCGCTGGCGCAGTTCAACCTCGGCATCCTGCATGATCTGGGTCAGGGCGTGCCCCGCGACACGGCCACCGCGGCAGAATGGTTCCGGCGTTCGGCCGAACAGGGCGACCCGATCGCGGCCTACAATCTGGGGCTGATGCTTGCCGAAGGCCGCGGCGTGCCGGCCGATCCGGAGGCGGCGGCGGAATGGTTCCGCTTTGCGTCCGATCTCGGCCATACTGCCTCGATGATGAGCCTTTCGATCCTGCATGCAACCGGCCGTGGCGTCCCGCGCAATCTGGGCGAGGCGCTGCGGCTGGACGAGCTGGCGAACGAAACCGAATGCCTGGTCGAGGACAGCACACACAACCACATGGTCCGCAGCACACCGCTTGTGCTGATGCCCGGCAGTTGACCCGGCACCGATGGCAGACGGCAGCATCCGCAGGGATTGGCAGGGCGGCAACCGCCGCAGTCCCCGGCCCGGCCCATGCGCCGGAGCTTTCGGGCGCTGGCGCCACGGATGGCATGCGGCAGCGTTTCCCGACCACGACACCGACAGGGAGGAACCCAGAATGAGCAATCTCGCCGCGCGACCGCCCGCAGCGACGACAAGACCCCTGCAGGTGCCCGCGCTGGTGCTTGTTGCCGCGGCATGCCTGCCGGTGGCGGCATCAGCCGGCGATGCGGTGCGCGGTGCGGTCCTGGCCGCCCCCTGTGCAAGCTGCCACGGCACCGACGGCCACAGCCCAGGCGAAATCCCGTCGATCGCCGGAATGACGCCAGAAGACCTGAGCCGCGCCATGCTCGATTTCCGCAGCGGCGCACGCCCGGCAACGGTGATGAACCGCATAGCACGCGGCTATGACGAACCTGAAATCGCGGCCATTGTCGCCTATTTCGCAACCAAGGCACAGTAAGTGCCTCCGAGACAGGAGGGATCGACGATGCGCACATCCGAACCGACCCGCCGCCAGACGCTGGGCATGCTGACCGCCGCGCCGCTGCTGGGGATGCCGGCAATCGCGCGCGGCGCGACACAAGGCCGCGTCGTGATCGTGGGCGGCGGCTTTGGCGGCGCGACCTGCGCGCGGTATCTGCGCCGCATGGCGCCCGGGCTTTCGGTCACGCTGGTCGAGCGGAACCCGCATTTTGTCACCTGCCCGTTCAGCAACCTTGTCCTTGGCGGCCTGCTGGGCATCGAATCGATCACCCACAGCTATGACGGGTTGCGCCGTGACGGGGTGGAGGTGGTGCAGGCCAATGTCGAGGCCATCGATCCGGCCGGCCGCGAACTGCGGCTGACGGGCGGCGACCGGCTGGGCTATGACCGGCTGGTGGTTTCGCCCGGCATCGACCTGATCATGGAAGCCATCGACGGCTATGACGAGGCCGCCGCCGAAAGGATGCCGCATGCCTGGCAGGCGGGGTCACAGACGCTATTGCTGCGGCGCCAGCTGGAGGCGATGGAGGACGGCGGCGTATTCGTCATGGCGATCCCGCAGACCCCCTATCGGTGCCCGCCCGGCCCCTATGAGCGGGCCAGCCTGATCGCCAACTACTTCCGCACCCACAAGCCGCGCTCCAAGATCCTGCTGCTCGACGACAAGGACCAGTTTTCCAAACAGGGCCTGTTTCAGGAAGGCTGGGCGCAGCTTTACGGCGACATGATCGAATGGCTGCCCTTCGGCCAGACCGGCGGCCTGATCGCGGTAGACCCCGATACCGGTGTGCTCCAGACAGAGTTCGATACCCACCGCGCCGATGTTGCCAATGTCATCCCGCCACAGCGGGCCGGCCGGATCGTGCATGATGCGGGGCTGACCGAGGGCGGCCAGTGGTGCCGGGTCGATCCGCGCAGTTTCGAATCGGTGGTTGCTGAAGGCGTGCATGTTCTGGGCGATGCGGTGATTGCCGGTGCCATGCCGAAATCGGGCTTTTCGGCCGGAACGCAGGCCATGGTCTGTGCCCGTGCCATCGCGGCGCTGTTCGCGGGTGAATCGCTGGCCGAACCGAGCTTCGTGAACACCTGCTACAGCCTCGTCGGGCCGGACTACGGGATCACCGTGGCCGATGTGTTCCGGATCGGGCCGGAAGGCAGCATCGTGGCGGTGCAGGGCGCCGGCGGGGTCAGCCCCATGGGCGCCGATCCCGAATTCAGGCTGCGCGAGGCCCGGTATGCCCGCGGATGGTACACGAGCATCACGCAGGACATCTATGGCTGAGCCACGCCTGAAACCCACCGGAAAGCGCGCCGGCAGCAGGGCCGTGGCCGCGGTCTGCGTGGCTGCGGCCGGATGGCTGGCGATGCCCGCGACCCCGGCTGCGGCCGACCTGCCGGCGCTGCACGAAGCGCTGACAGATCAGCCCGGCAACCCGGCCCGCGGCCGGCAGATCGTGCGCGATCAGGGCGCGGCAAGTTGCCTGATCTGCCACGGCATGCCTATCACCGAAGAGCCCGACCACGGCAATGTGGGCCCGCCCCTGCACGGGGTGGGCAGCCGATACAGCGTCGCGGAACTGCGCCAGCGTCTTGTCGACCCGCGGTCCTACAACCCCGAGACCATCATGCCGTCATACTATCGCACCGACGGGCTTTACCGGGTGCTCGGCCGTTTCGACGGCAGACCAATCTATACCGCCCAGCAGATCGAGGATGTGGTCGCCTATCTGGCCGGTCTGCGGGAGCCTGCACCGTGAGGGCCGGACACAAGCTTGCCGCGGTCGTCGCCGGCGCGGTGGCCCTATCCATGGCGGCGGCACCGCAAGCCCAGCAGACCACCCCGGCGCCGATGGAGATCGATGGCCGCAAGTCCGGCTATCTGTTCATGGAAAGCGCGACGCGCATGCTGCAGGACGATGACTTCCTGAATCCTGCGATGTTTGCCGTCGACACCGGGCGGATGCTGTGGTCGCAGCCGGATGGCGCAGCGGGGCAGTCCTGCGCGGATTGTCACGGGGCGGCCGAAGACTCGATGCGCGGCGTGGCTGCCCGCTATCCGCTGCATGACGCCGAACTCGGGCAGCTGGTCAACATCGAGTCGCGCATCAACGACTGCCGCACCCGCCGCATGGAAGCCCCCGCCCTGCCCCATGAGGGGGCGGCGCTGCTGGGGCTTTCGGCCTATGTGGGCCTGCAGTCGCGCGGCATGCCGATGGAGGTTGAAATCGACGGTCCGGCAGCGCCCTATTTCGAGGCCGGCCGGGAATATTTTCACGCCCGTCGCGGCCAGCTCGACCTTGCCTGTTCGCATTGTCACGATGATCTTGTCGGCCAGCGCCTGCGGGGCGATGTGGTCAGCCAAGGGCAGATCAACGGGTTTCCCATCTACCGGCTGATGTGGGATGCGGTGGCATCCCGCCACCGGATGTTCGAATGGTGCAACACCTCGTTGCGCGCCGAACCCAATGCGCTGGGTTCGGACGTCTACCTCGCGCTCGAACTCTATCTTGCGTGGCGCGGCCGGGGCCTGGCCGTCGAGACCCCGGCGGTTCGGCGCTGAAGGTGTCAGCGCTGCGGCACAACCCGGCGGCACTCGGCCAGCCTGTCGACGCTGCGCAGGTTGCAGGCCGTCGAGCTGACACCGGACATCTGCGAGACGTCGGCGCGTTCGTTCCACTGGTTTGCGGTTCCGAGGCTGCGCTCGACCCCGCGGCCCATGGCATACATCGTCGCCAGCGCGAACTGTGCCTCGGCATGGTTCTGCTCGCCGGCCATCAGCATCCAGCGGGCGGCCTCGGCCTCGTCCTGCGGCACCCCGTCGCCATCCATCAGGATCTGGCCAAGCCGGAACTGCGCCAGCGCATCACCGGCCTCGCCGGCCTGAGCGTACCATCTGACGGCGGCGGCCATGTCGCGCGGCACCCCGTCGCCTTCGTCGTGGATCAGCCCCAGGCTGAAGGCCGCACGGGCATCGCCCTGCGCGGCGGCGCGTTCGAGCCAGTCAAGCGCCGCGCCGAGATCGCGGTCGCCCAGATGCCCCTGATCATGCAGCAGGCCGACATTGAACTGTGCGGTGGCATCCCCCGCCTCGGCCAGCGGCAGCCAGGCCGCGAGGGCCGCCGCATGATCGCCCGCGTCAAAGGCCTCGGCACCGGCCCCGATACGATCATCGGCCAGGGCCGCGGAAGCAAGTACAGCGGAAAAGCCGGCCGCAACCAGCCAGTAAGAGGGTCCGAAACGTGTCATGGTTTTTCCTCCACGGTCTTTACTCAAAGAGACTGTCCCCGAAACCGGCCGCGCCAGTTGCGCGGCCATGTCGGGGAGGGAACTATTCCCGCTTTCCGGATGAACAATACCCGGTCCTGCCCGAGGCGGCGGCCATCGCAGGCCGACTCGGGGTTGAACCGGCACCGCCACAAACCTAGGTTTCAGGACGGAGGATGATATGTCAACCGGACCTTTTGTTTACCCCGCCCCGATGCTTTCCCGCCGCCAATTGCTCGTTGGCGCCGGCGCGGGGTTGTGGATGGGCGCGCTGGCGCCGCAGACCCTGGCCCAGGTCACCGATCTTGAGGGCCTCGATCCGCTATGGCGGGATGCCGAACATGCAATCCGGGCCTTTTTCGGCGATGTCGGATTTGAACATGACGGCATCGAGATAGACCTGCCCCAGCACGCCGATGCCGGGCATTCGGTTCCGATAACCGTGCGTTTCGACTGTGCCATGACATCCGACGACTATCCGCGGGTCGTGCACATGGTGATGGACGGCAACCCGACGCCGCATGCGCTTTCGGCGTGGTTCCTGCCCGGGGCCGGACGCGCCGAATTCAGCACCCGCGTTCGCCTGGAGACATCGCAAACCGTCACCGTGGTCGCGCAGATGAGCGATGGCCGGCACCTGCGGGCGGATCGTTCGATAACCGTCAGCTTTGGCGCCTGCGGCCAGATCGGCACCGGCACCGATGACGACGTGCGCGCGTTCCAGCCGGTGCCGCGCGTCAGCGTGCCTGCAACCGCACGCCGGGGCGAAATCATCCCCGTGCGTGCGCTGATCTCGCACCCGATGGAAACCGGGATGCGGCGCGATGCGACGCTCGGCTGGATCCGCCAGCGAATCATCTCGCGATTCGGTTGCGTCTATAACGGCCGGGAGATCTTTCGCGCGCGCCCCTATCCTGCGATATCGACCAATCCCTATTTTTCGTTCTTCGCGCGCGCAGAAGAAAGCGGTGAATTCGAGTTCAGCTGGTACGACACTTTCGACATGACCTTTACCGCAACTGCAAGGATCGAGGTTACCTGACCCTGTCCGGAACGATGCGCGCCGCACTCGGCAACGCGCTAAATGACACAATAGCAATACTTTAGAACCTGAAGGCAGTCGCCCCGCCGCCCGGCATCATCGGATGCCG
>SKWP01000145.1 GCA_007128865.1 Paracoccaceae bacterium | reverse complement strand
GCGCCACCGATGTGGTGGCCGACAGGCTGGAACAGGACCATGGCCGAAACCCGCTGGTCTTCGTGCTGGGCGAGGTCGGCGGGACGGCCGGTTTCGGTCTGGCAGGTGTCGAGGGCAAGGAACCCGAATTGCTGGGCGCGGTATCCATCGACCTGATCGATATCGATTCGCGGCCCTATTCGGCCTTCGAATTCATTGCCATGCTGCAGGAAGAAACCGTTTCGCATCCGATGCTTGAAACGCTGGCCTTCCGCAGCATCCGCGGCGGGCCAGGGGGCGATTCGCTTTCGGTGCGGCTGAGCGGGGCCAGCAACGAACGGCTCAAGCAGGCTGCCGAGGCGCTGAAGCTTGCGCTGGCCGTCTACCCCGAGGTTTCGGGGCTCGACGATACCCTGGCCTACGACAAGGAAGAGCTGAACCTGACGATCACGCCGCAGGGGCAGGCGCTGGGCTTTACCATCGAAGAGCTGAGCCGCACCCTGCGCGACCGCCTGAACGGGATCGAGGCGGCAAGCTTTCCGCTGGGCCAGAGAACCGCACGCATCCGGGTGCAGCTGCCGGAATCCGAGCTGACCGCCGATTTCCTCGACAGGACGCTGTTGCGCAGCCCCGCCGGGCAGTACGTGCCGCTGGCCGATATCGTCGCGGTCGAAAGCCGGACCGGTTTTTCCACCATCCGCCGCGAGAACGGCATCCGGGTGGTGACCGTTTCGGGCGAGATTTCCGAAGATGATCCTGCCATTGCCGCGGAAATCACCGCCGACATGGCCGGCCGCATCCTGCCCGATATCGCCGAGCGGTTCGGCGTCGACTGGGAGCTTGCCGGCATGGCCGAACAGGAACGCGCCTTCCTGTCCGAGGCCATGCAGGGCTTCATCCTCTGTCTGGTGGGTATCTACCTCACGCTGGCGTGGGTCTTTGCAAGCTGGACCCGGCCGCTGCTGGTTCTGGTGGTGATCCCCTTCGGCCTGATCGGCGCGATATGGGGACATGCGCAATGGGGCATGGCCTTTTCCATCTTTTCGGTGGTCGGTCTGGTCGGCATGGCCGGAATCATCATCAACGATGCCATCGTGCTGATCACCACGGTCGATGACCATGCGCGCAACCGCGGCCTGTTTCCGGCCATCGTCGATGCCGCCTGCGACCGTCTGCGGCCGGTGCTGCTGACGACGCTGACGACCGTACTGGGGCTGATGCCGTTGCTGTTCGAACGGTCCAACCAGGCCGAATTCCTCAAGCCGACGGTCATCACGCTGGTTTACGGGCTCGGCTTCGGGATGGTGCTGGTGTTGCTGGTGGTGCCCGCGCTGCTGGCGATGCAGTTCGACCTGCAGCGGATGAACAGGGCACTGCGGCGGTCAATCCGGGCACGCACGGGGGCAGGGGGGCTTTCGGTGCTTGTCGGCATCGCGGGCGCGGCGGTACTGCTGCTGTTTGCCGCTACGATCGGGCATGCCATCCTGACCGGGGCAATGCTCGGCGCGCTTGCCGACCGGTTGCCGCCCGGAATGGCGGCCGGATTGCCGGCAGCCTTCGGCGTCTTTGCGGCCGGGGTTCTGGCCATCGCGATCCTGGCCTATGCTGCAGGCGCGGTGCTGCTGCGGCCGTTCACAAGGCGACGGATTTCCGCCTGATACTGCCGATGCGCCGTCACCGGGCCTGTCACGCAACTGTCACGAAGGCTTGCTAGCGCAGCATCAAGGTATCGCAGCCGGAACTTGCCGCATCCGGCACGGTCCGGGTACTGACGGGGCCGTAGCCAGGGAAGCGATCATGGCGCAGGACGATCCGGCCGCAGCGGCCGATCCCGTTCCCCCCCTGTCCGACCAGCGCGAAACGCTGGTCAGGCGCTGCACCGCGCTGCTTGATGGACTGCCCGAGGCGATTCTGGTCATCGGCACCGAACGCCGCGTACTTTACGCCAATCCCGCCGCGCGCGATCTGTTCGGCCCCCATGCCGAAGGCAGTCAGGCAGTCGCCTTGCTGCGCCACCCCGACGAAGTGGCGGCACTGGAACGCGGATTTGCCCGTTTGCGTGATGGAACCGAGCCGGCCGAGCCCGTCGAGGTGCAGAAGGTGATTGCGCAGGCAAGCACTGAATCGGTGTTCCGGATGCTGGTGCAGCCGCTCGATCCGGCCTCGGGGATAACCGGGCTGATCGTCAGCCTGCGCGATGTCAGCCATGTGGCCGAGGCCGAACAGCAGCGGCGCGACTTTGTCGCCAATGTCAGCCACGAACTGCGATCGCCGCTGACGGTGCTGGCCGGCTTCATCGAAACCCTGCAGGGGCCGGCACGCGAGGATCCGGGCGCGCGCGAGAATTTCCTTGGCATAATGGCGCGCGAGACCCGGCGCATGACCGGGCTGGTGAACGATCTGCTTTCGCTTTCCAAGGTGGAATCGGTCGAGCGCATGCGCCCGCGAACCCGCGTACATCTGACCGAGGTGCTGCGCGCCACCCTCGCTGCGCTAAGGCCGCAGATCGAGGATGCCGGCATCGCGGTGCGGTTTGACGATCTCGACAACGCGCCCGAAATCCCCGGAGACCGCGACCAGCTTGTGCAGGTGTTTCGCAATCTTATCGAGAATGCGGTCAAGTACGGCGGCAACGGCGGGCGCATCGACATCGCGGTGACCCGCTGCGAGGTGCTGTCAGGGGTTGCCGGCCCCGCCATGAAGGTGACCGTGACCGACTACGGCGAAGGGATCGACCCGATCCACCTGCCGCGCCTGACCGAACGTTTCTACAGGGTCGATACCGACAGGTCGCGCCAGAAGGGTGGAACCGGGCTCGGCCTGGCGATCGTCAAGCATATCGTGAACCGGCACCGGGGCCGGCTGACGATCCGCAGCGCTCGGGGCGAAGGCTGCACCTTTGCAGTGTTTCTGCCATGCGAATAGCTTTGCCTTGCACGGCTGTCATGCAAGCTTCACATTTCGCACATAGGGTTCAGAAAACCCCGGAGGGCCTGCCAGGATGACAGCACCGCACACCCTTACCGCCTTTGACGAGGATCTCGACCGCACCCGGGAGCTTGTTCTCACCATGGGTGGTCATGTCGAAAAGGCGATCCTGCTGGCGTCCCAGGCTCTGCATCAGCGTGACGAGGAGCTTGCCGCGCAGGTCGTGCAGGATGACAAGGCCATCGATGATCTGGAAGACGAGATCAATCATCAGGTGGTGCGCCTGCTGGCGTTGTTCCAGCCTCAGGCCGGCGACCTGCGCGTGGTGATCGCCGTGATGAAGATGGCCGCCGACCTTGAACGCCTGGGCGATTACGCAAAGAACATGGCCAAACGGGTGCCGGTGCTCAGCGGTGCCACCCAGATCATCGGTGCGGGCGCCGCAATCCAGCGGCAGGCGCGGCAGGTCGGCCAGATGCTGAAGGATCTTCTCGATGCCTTCGCACGCGGTGATGCCGCACTTGCCGAAGACGTCATCGCGCGGGATGTCGAGATCGACCAGATGACCAACGCGCTGTTTCGCGAATTCATCACCCACATGATGGAAGACCCGCGCAACATAACCCCCTGCCTGCACTACACGTTCATTGCCAAGAACGTTGAGCGCATGGGCGATCTGGTTACCAATGCCGCCGAGCATGTCGTGTATCTGGCCCGCGGCGCGCGCCCCGGCGAACGCGAAAAGGGCGTTTCCACCGCGACGGTCGCCATTCCCGGCGGGGACGCGCAATGAACGCCGCCGCGCGCCCCGCCACCGCACATGCACCGCTGGTTCTGGTGGTGGATGACGAACCCGCCCAGCGCGCCCTGTTGAGCTACAATCTGGAGGCCGCGGGCTTTCGCGTCGCCACCGCCGCCGACGGTGAGGAGGCCCTGCTGGTCGCTGCCGAAGACCCGCCGGATGTGGTGTTGCTTGACTGGATGCTGCCGCGGCTTTCGGGGATCGAGGTGTGCAGGCAGCTCAAGGCCAGGCCCGGGGGCAGGGATACTGCCGTCATCATGGTATCCGCCCGCAGCGAGGAAACCGACCGCGTGCGCGGGCTCGACACCGGCGCGGATGACTATGTCACCAAGCCTTATTCGGTAAACGAGCTTCTGGCCCGGATAAAGGCCAAGCTGCGCCGGGTGCGGCCGGCCGCAAGCGGCCTGGTGCTCGAATCCGGCGATATCCGGCTTGATGCCGATGCGCACAAGGTCTTTCGGGCCGGGCAGGAACTCCATCTCGGTCCGACGGAATTTCGCCTGCTCACGGCCTTTCTGGAACGTCCCGGCCGGGTCTGGAGCCGCGAGGCCCTGCTTGACCGGGTCTGGGGCCGGGACATCTATGTGGATTCGCGAACCGTCGATGTCCACATCGGCAGATTGCGTAAGGCCTTGGGCGCCAGGGGCGGTGCGGACCCGATCCGCACCGTGCGCGGAGCGGGTTACGCCCTGGGCTGATGGTCGCCGGCCCTGCCCCGGATCATTCGCGCGCGTAGCGGACGATCACGCAGCCGTTGCCGCCGCGCCCCCCGTCCGAGCTGTTCCCGCCCGAACCGCCGCCGCCGCCCTTGCCGTCGAGCCCCGGGTTTCCCGCATGCTCGGGGCCGCCACCACCACTGCCTGAGCTTCCGGCCGTTCCGCCGCTTCCGCCGCCGCCGGCCCCGCCGGCGCCCGGCGTTGAGACCTCCGAGGATGCTCCGCAACCGCCTCCGCCTGCAAACAACTCACCTTCCGGGTCACCAAAGGCCCGGGTCGTGGATCCCTGGCCGGTACCGGGCAGGTAAGGCGATGTTGCATTGCCATTGCCACCATCGCTTCCCCCGTCGGCCGAGGGGCTGCCCCCGGTCGTACCCGATGCGCCGCCCGAGCCGCCGTTTCCGCCCGGTCTGCTCGAGGTTACGGTCGTGGCCGGCGCACCATTCGCCGTAAAGGTGCTTGCCCCGAGCGTTGCGGTGGTGTTTCCGCCCGCGCCGCCACCGACACCGCCACCGCTGCCGGGATGAACCGCGCCAGCGCCCCCCTGCCCGATGGTGATTGCCACTGCGGCGCCAGAGGCGATGGCTACCGCCGTTTCCGTGTGCGTATAGCCGCCGCCGCCTGCGCCCCGGTTGTTGGATGCCCCGCCTGCCCCACCGCCGACAAGGAAGATGTCGGCGCTGATGGCTTCGAGCGCCTCGAAGGTGCCGTCGGCTTCGAAACGGTGGTAGAAGTAATTCGCATCCTCCATGATGGTGCCGCCCGTCCCTTTCGGGGTCGGCTGGCCATTTCCGTTCCCGTTCCCCGGCGCGCCGGCCGCAGCCGACTTGCCCGCCCGGCTGACCCATGCGGTGATGGTTGCCTCGTCGCCGTTCTCGATGAATACCGGACTGGTCTGGTCGGTCAGCACAACCGGTTCACCGCTGCCCACCCTGTAGATCACATCGGTCATGTCATTCGTCCCACTCGATGGTCACGCCGCCCTCGGCGCTGGTGATGGTGAAGTCCGCCGGCTCGCCGGACCATTCGACAGTCACGCCGCCCCCGGCCGTCGCTACATCAAAGCCATGGCCCGGCGGCGGCGGCGGCGCGTCAAACGCGTACACATGCACGCGCCGGCTGGTCGCATCGCCGACGAAGAACGCCGTGCCGTCCGGTCGGAAGACGATGGAGCGCGGATCGCCCGACTGCCCCGACACGTCGAAGGATCGCGCCAGGCTTGCGGTGGTCACATCCCAGGGCGTGGCCAGCGCATACTCGCGCGCCTCCTGCGCGCTGGTGTGCATCAGGAACATGCGCGCGCCGTCCGGTTGCAGCTCGATCCCGCGCACCTCGTTGACGTTGGGGATGGCGTAGCTGCCGGCGGCAACCGAAGTCTCGATGTCCCAGGGCGTGGAGCAGTCGAACTGGTAGACGCGGCCATTCTGCCGGTCCTCCACGAACCAGCGGGTGCCGTCGGCCTTCCAGTCCAGATCGTGGCCGCGGCTCATGGTGGCGCCGAGATCGAGATAGCCGGTGTTCGTCGCCGTGGTGATGTCCCAGGGCGTGCCCAGCGTCAGCTCGAACACCTCGGTTCGGTTCCACAGCCAGGCTGTGGCGCCGGTGTCCTTGCGGATGAAGAACCCGTGCGCCACGCTGTCGCCGCGTGTGCCGGTGGCGATGTAGCCCGAGAAATCATGCGCCCCGTCGCCGGCGGCATTGGCGCTCGGGATGTTCCACGGCGCGTCCAGATCGTATTGCCGGATAACCTGCGTGCCCCGGAACACCGCAAAGGCCCGCATGCCGTCGGCTGAAAACTCGACCGTGCGCATGTCCGACCCGGAAAGCGCCGGGCTCTGGCCAAGATACACCGCGCCTTCCAGCGTCCATTCGACGGGTTCCGGGCCCGGCGGTTCCTGATTGGCAGCGACCGCAAGACTGCCCGAGGCCGAAGCGCTGCCGGCCGGGTTCGTGGCTGTCACCGTCCATGCAAGCAGGCTTTCAGCGTCGCTGTCGGGCACGTCGTAGGTGAGCCCTTCAAGGTTCTGAAGTACATCGATGCCGTCAAGCAGTAGCTGGGAAACGGCAACCGCAGGCGCTGGCACACCTTCGGCAACACCCGCGAAAAACGTCACGGTACGGCCGATCAGAGCCGCAGAGGGCGCGGTCGCAAAACCCGGAGCAATCCCGGCGACGCTGCGCTGACGGGTCCATACCCGCGCATTGCCGGCCGTATCCGTGACCGCCACCACCAGCATCACAACGCTGCCGAATACCACCGTGTCGCCGGCCAGGGCGCCGGACCCGTCCACGCTGATCGAAACGGTGACGCCGGCAATGCTGCCGGCGGTACTTGTGTAATTCGACGTGTCGCCAACCCCAGCCGACAGCGCCGCAGCGATGATATCACCATCCACCAGCATGCCGAGTTGAGGTGGCTCCAGCGCCGCAATGGGCGACCTTCTGCGCCGGCCAGAGCGCAGGGC
>SKWP01000440.1 GCA_007128865.1 Paracoccaceae bacterium | reverse complement strand
TGACCGTGTTCAGCACCGCGGTGCCGGCGGTGGTGCCGGCGGCAAAGGCTGCCGGGGCGGTGGACAGCAGCAGGGCTGCCGCAAGTCCGCCAAGGGTGAGTTTCGAAAAACGCATCTGACTGCTCCTTGTTCTGTGCGTAAGGTTGGGGGACGCCCGGGTTATCGGACGCTGGCCTCGTATTCGACGAAGGCCGTCTGCGCGGTCGCCAGTTCGGCGATCATGACCCGGGCCGCGCCGAGATCGTCGGCGGTTGCGGGCCGCGTGCCGCCGTCTTCGGTCGGCACGAGCAGCTCCGGAAAGGCCGCAAAGGCCTCCGGGGCATCTGCGACAGCGAAGGTCACCGTCATGGTGATGTCGCTGGCAAAGCTTGCAGGGTCGATCCGCAGCGCATCGGCAAGCGGAAGGTCCAGGGTCATGGCCGTGACGGGCTCGTCGCCGTCGTTGGCCAGGTCGATGCGGTAGAGGATGCGGCTGCCCGGCAGCACCACCTCGATGTCGCGGCGTTCCTGCACCGCGTTGCCGGCGGCATCCACGGTTGCGACCAGTTCGAAGGTCGCGAGCCGCGCGGTCACATCCCCGGCAAGCGCGGGAAAGGCCGCGGTGGCGGCCAGCGCCGTTGCCAGGATGCCCGAGCCTGCGATACGCCGAAAGCTGTCGGTCCGGTTCTGTCTCATGATGGTCTCCTGCCCCTTTGGAAACATTCGTCTCGAATTGTGCGGATTGATCTCTTTCGAGAAATCATGGTCCGAATTTGGGGAATTGTGTCGGGACTGTGGCCGCAGGGCGGAAAATCTGGACGCGCAAACGCAATGGTTGAGCAAATGGAAACAAAGCGGGAACCGGATCTCCAGCGTTAAATCGCAGGTTGTGCTGGCCGGAATCATGCACCAATTGCGCGAACAGGTCGGGCGGTGCATCCGGCGCAGCGAATCACTGCGGGAGCATGCCCGGATTGCGCCCGATTTCAGGCGCCGTCACGGGTGGCGGAAGGACAGATTCCGGCCATCTTGCAGATGTCACGACGGCAGCCCGCCCGCCTGATGCCGTCAGGCCGAAGCGACGGCTGGCAGTGCGGTACCGGTGCCAGCCGCCGGGCAGTTGCTGGCCGGTGACGCTTCGGAGCCGATGGGGGACAGTCCGCCGGGGTACGGACAGAGGGCTGCGCCCGCCCGAGGGGGCGGTCGGGCGCGGCCCGGCGGCGCTGCGCGCCTTGATTCCGGGCCAGGGGCGGCGTCCCTCCGTCCCGCATGGCGGCCCTTCATCCCTGGTGGCACGCGGCGCTGGCGGGTGCCTTCTGTCGGGCGCTGAATGCCAGGCAAGGGAAATGGTGCCCGGCCCGGCCGACCGGCAGGGATGCGCCGAACCGCGCGCGGGACGATCCGGCGGGTTCGCTTTTTCCGCCGGGCGCATTACATGGGGCTCAACGAAAGGGGACAGCCGACATGATCAACGACCCGCTCTTTCTTCTGGCTGCCGCAGCTTCGATCGGTGTGCTGATCATTCTGATGGTCGGCATCCTGGGCTTTGCCCGCGGCGGCGAATTCAACCGGCGCAACGGCAACCGGCTGATGCGGTATCGTATCGCTGCCCAGGCGGTGGCGGTCGGGCTGATCGTCCTGTTTGTCGTGGTCCGCAGCGCGGGGAACTGAGATGGTCGTTCTCAACCGCATCTACACACGCACCGGCGATGCCGGAGAAACCGCATTGGGCAATGGTGCGCGGGTTGCCAAACACAGCCTGCGCGTCAGCGCCTACGGGACGGTGGACGAAACCAACGCCACCGTGGGCATGGCCCGCCTGCATGCCGACGGCGAAACCGACGCCGCGCTTGCCCGCATCCAGAACGATCTGTTCGACCTGGGCGCCGATCTGTGCCGGCCGGACATGGCAGGCGACGCCGACGCCGGTTACCCGGTGCTGCGCATGGTTGCCAGCCAGGTTGACCGGCTCGAGGCCGAAATCGACGCGATGAATGCGCGGCTTGAACCGCTGCGCAGCTTTATCCTGCCGGGCGGATCGGCGCTGGCTGCGCATCTGCATCTTTGCCGCACCGTTTCCCGCCGGGCCGAGCGCCTGACCGTCGAGCTTGCCGGCAGTGACGAGGTCAACGCGCATGCGCTGAAATACCTCAACCGGCTTTCGGACTGGTTCTTTGTGGCGGCGCGTATCGCCAACGAGGACGGACAGGCGGATGTGCTCTGGGTACCGGGCGCCAACCGCTGAACCGGGGGGCTCGCGCCCGGCGCGACCCCGATGGCGGGCGGGTTTCCGGCGGCCCGGGCTGGCCCGGCCTGCAGCCAATGGCCATGGCTTTACACTTTTGGCCTGTTTCCTGCCGTCACGAATGGCTATCAACACACCGCATGCGGAATGCGGGGCCGCCGCTGGCGGTCGTACAATCAGGGGAGAGGCACACCAATGAAAGTGCTGGTGCCCGTCAAGCGGGTGATTGACTACAACGTTAAGGTGCGCGTGAAGGGCGATGGTTCGGGCGTGGACCTTGCCAATGTTAAGATGTCCATGAACCCCTTCGACGAGATTGCGGTGGAAGCGGCGATCCAGCTGAAGGAGGCCGGCAAGTGCAATGAGATCGTCGCGGTTTCCATCGGCGTCCGGCAGGCGCAGGAGACGCTGCGGACAGCCCTGGCGATGGGGGCCGACAGGGCGATCCTGATCGTTGCGGCCGAAGACGTCCACGATGATATCGAGCCGCTGGCGGTGGCAAAGCTGCTCAAGGCTGTGATCGACGAGGAACAGCCCGGCCTGGTGATCTGCGGCAAGCAGGCCATCGACAATGACATGAACGCAACCGGACAGATGCTTGCGGCGCTGACCGGCTGGGCGCAGGCGACCTTTGCTTCGGAACTCGATATCGAGGACGGCGCCGCACTGGTGACCCGCGAGGTGGATGGCGGGTTGCAGACGGTCAGGGTCAAGCTTCCCGCGATCGTGACCGTCGACCTGCGCCTGAACGAGCCGCGCTATGCCAGCCTGCCCAACATCATGAAGGCCAAGAAAAAGCCGCTGGATGAAAAGACGCCGGCCGATTTCGGCATCGATGTCGCGCCGCGGCTGCAGGTGCTTCGGACCGTCGAACCGCCCTCGCGCAAGGCCGGTGTGAAGGTGGGATCGGTGGATGAACTGATCGCGAAGCTGAAAGACGAAGCAGGGGTGCTGTGATGGCTGTTCTTCTTCTTGCCGAAATCACCGACGGCGTGCTCAACCGCGATGCGACCGCCAAGGCCGTGACGGCGGTCGCCGCCATCGGCGAAGTGACGGTGCTCTGCGCCGGCGCCAAGGCCGCCGAAGCCGCCGGCGAGGCCGCGACCATCGCCGGTGTCGCAAAGGTTCTGGTTGCCGAGGACGCATCGCTCGGCCACCGCCTGGCCGAACCCACGGCGGCGCTGATTGCGGGGCTTGCTTCGGGCTTCGGCCATGTCGTGGCGCCGGCCACCACCGATGCCAAGAACGTCCTGCCAAGGGTCGCGGCGCTGCTGGATGTCATGGTCATTTCGGATGTCTCGGCGGTCATCGATGCGGATACCTTCGAGCGGCCGATCTATGCCGGCAACGCCATCCAGACGGTGAAATCCTCGGACCCTGTCAAGGTCGTCACCATACGGACCTCGACATTCGACGCGGCGGGCGAAGGCGCTGCAGCCCCGATGGAAAGCATTGCGGCGGCCGCCGATCCGGGCGTTTCGGAATGGGTCGAGGACAAGGTTGCCGCCAGCGACCGGCCAGAGCTGACCTCGGCCCGGCGGGTCGTGTCAGGCGGCCGCGGGGTCGGTTCGGAAGACGACTTCCGGATGATCGAGGCGCTGGCCGACAAGCTGGGCGCGGCGGTGGGGGCATCCCGCGCGGCGGTCGATTCGGGTTATGCGCCCAACGACTGGCAGGTTGGCCAGACCGGCAAGGTGGTGGCGCCCGAGCTTTATGTCGCCGTCGGCATCTCGGGTGCGATCCAGCATCTGGCCGGCATGAAGGACAGCAAGGTGATCGTGGCCATCAACAAGGACGAGGAGGCGCCGATCTTTCAGGTTGCCGACTACGGGCTGGTCGCGGACCTGTTCAAGGCGGTCCCGGAGCTTACCGAAAAGCTGTGAGGCCGGCGCGGGGGGCTGTCTGCCCCCCGGTCCCGCCTGCGGCGGGACTCCCCCCGAGGATATTTTGACCAGGATGAAAGGGCCAGGCGGCCGCGATGTGACCGCCCGTGGCGCCATCTGTCGTGCTGCAGGCCTGGCGGTGGTGCGGATGCAGCCAGGAGGGCTGCGGCAGGCGCAAGGAAGCGGGAAAGGTCGTCCTGCGAGGCCTGCGCCGGGTTTTCTGACCGCGCGTGACCGGAACTGGCGCCGCTGCACAACGACGGGGCTTGATTTCGCTCCGGTGCTGCCGTACCTCGCCCTTGGCGCTAGGGGTATAGCTCAGTTGGTAGAGCATCGGTCTCCAAAACCGAGGGTCGGGGGTTCGAGTCCCTCTGCCCCTGCCACGCCTTCCTGATTGGTGTTGTTTTCCGGGATGATGGGCTTGGCCGGCGACAGGCCGGTCAGCCGCCTGCATTGCATCGCAACGATCGCCGCCGCCGGTGGGTTGCGGAGTGGGGTGGGCGACACTTCCCCGAAACGGCGTGCAGGGCGCATCTTTCCTGCAGCGCGGGTCAGCGTCGGGCGACGGTCCTTCGCGTGTAGGGGCTGGCCCGGATATGCGGCATCCCGGGCGCGCAGCGACCGTTTGGCTAGCGACGCCGTCGTGCCTTGCCACCCCGCTGCCCCGGCCGCCCCGCCGTGCTGCGCCCCTTCATCTTCACCGCGTCCTCGACCGCCTCTTCCACCGCCGACTGCCGCGCCAGCGGGTCGTCTGCGATGGCCAGTTCGACAGCTTCCAGCCGCCTGATCTCGTCGCGCAACCGCGCGGCCTCCTCGAACTCGAGGTTCTCGGCGGCCTTGCGCATCTGCACCCGCAGCCCGTCCAGATGCGCGGCGAGGTTCGCGCCGACCAGCGGCTTGTCCACCTTTGCCGTCACCCGCGCCATGTCGGTGTCGCCTTTCCACAAGCCCGACAGCACATCTTCGACGTTCTTCCTCACCGTTGCCGGCGTGATGCCATGTGCCGTGTTCCAGGCGATCTGCTTTTCGCGCCGGCGGTTGGTTTCGGCTATGGCACGTTCCATGCTGCCGGTGATGCGGTCGGCGTACATGATCACCCGGCCTTCGGCGTTGCGCGCCGCCCGGCCGATGGTCTGCACCAGCGAGGTCTCGGAGCGCAGGAACCCTTCCTTGTCGGCGTCGAGGATCGCCACCAGCCCGCATTCGGGAATGTCCAGCCCCTCGCGCAGCAGGTTGATGCCCACCAGCACGTCAAAGGCGCCCAGCCGCAGGTCGCGCAGGATCTCGATGCGTTCGATGGTGTCGATGTCGGAATGCATGTAGCGCACGCGGATGCCCTGTTCGTGCAGGTACTCGGTCAGATCCTCGGCCATGCGCTTGGTCAGAACCGTCGCCAGCACCCGCATCCCCGCAGCCGCGACCTTGCGCACCTCGTCCAGCAGATCGTCGACCTGCATCTTCACGGGCCGGATTTCGACCTGCGGGTCCACCAGCCCGGTGGGGCGGATCACCTGTTCGGTGAAGACGCCGCCGGTCTGGTCCAGCTCCCACGCCGCGGGGGTGGCCGAGACGAAGACCGATTGCGGGCGCATGGCGTCCCATTCCTCGAACTTCAGGGGGCGGTTGTCCATGCAGGAGGGCAGCCGGAAGCCGTGCTCGGCCAGGGTGAACTTGCGGCGATAGTCGCCGCGGTACATGCCGCCGATCTGCGGCACCGAGACATGGGATTCATCGGCAAAGACGATGGCGTTGTCGGGGATGAATTCGAACAGCGTCGGCGGCGGCTCGCCCGGCGCGCGGCCGGTCAGGTAGCGGCTGTAATTCTCGATCCCGTTGCACACGCCGGTCGCCTCGAGCATCTCGAGATCGAAGCGGGTGCGCTGTTCCAGCCGCTGCGCCTCCAGCAGCTTGCCCTCGCCCTCGAGCTGCTTCAGCCGCTGTTCCAGCTCGGCCTTGATGCCCTTGATCGCCTGCTGCATCGTCGGGCGCGGGGTGACGTAGTGGCTGTTGGCATAGATGCGGATCTTTTCGAACCGGTCTGTCCTGGCACCGGTGAGGGGGTCGAATTCGGTGATTTCCTCCAGTTCCTCGCCGAAGAAGGACAACCGCCATGCCCTGTCTTCAAGATGCGCCGGCCAGATTTCCAGCACGTCGCCGCGCAGCCGGAAGCTGCCGCGCTGGAACGCCGCATCGCTGCGCCGGTACTGCTGGGCCACCAGCTCGGCCAGGATCTTGCGCTGGTCATAGCTGGCCCCGACTTCCAGATCCTGGGTCATTGCCGAATAGGTCTCGACCGAGCCGATACCATAGATGCAGGACACCGAGGCGACGATGATCACGTCATCGCGTTCCAGCAGCGCCCGGGTGGCGGCATGGCGCATCCGGTCGATCTGTTCGTTGATCTGGGATTCCTTCTCGATATAGGTGTCGGTGCGCGGCACATAGGCCTCGGGCTGGTAGTAGTCGTAGTAGCTGACGAAATACTCCACCGCGTTGTCGGGAAAGAAGCCCTTGAACTCGCCGTAAAGCTGCGCGGCCAGCGTCTTGTTGGGGGCAAGGATGATCGCCGGGCGCTGGGTGGCCTCGATCACCTTGGCCATGGTAAAGGTCTTGCCGGTGCCGGTCGCGCCCAGAAGCACCTGGTTCTGTTCGCCGGCAAGGATGCCCTCGGACAGTTCCGCAATCGCGCCGGGCTGGTCGCCAGCCGGGCTGAACTCGGACGCGAGGACGAATCGCTTTCCGCCTTCCAGCTTGGGGCGTGCGGCACGGGGATGGGCAACGGGTGGTGCGGTATCGGTCATTGC
>SKWP01000348.1 GCA_007128865.1 Paracoccaceae bacterium | reverse complement strand
GCGGTGAAGGCCGAAGTCACCCGCCAGGCCGAGGCGGCGCTGGGGCCCGAGGCGGTGTTTGCCACCAACACCTCGACCCTGCCGATCAGCGATCTGGCCCGCGCATCGGCGCGGCCGGAACGCTTTGTCGGCATCCATTTCTTTTCGCCGGTCGACCGCATGCTGCTGGTCGAGATCATTCGCGGCAAGGCCACCGGCGACGCGGCGGTGGCGCGCGCGCTCGACTTCGTGCGCCAGATCCGCAAGACACCGATCGTGGTCAATGACGCGCGTTTCTTTTTCGCCAACCGCTGCATCATCCCCTACCTCAACGAAGGCATCCGGATGGTGGCCGAAGGCATCGCCCCGGCGCTGGTCGAGAATGCCGCCCGCAGCGCCGGAATGCCGCTGGGGCCGCTGCAACTGGTGGACGAAACCGGGCTCGACCTCGGCGCGCGCATCGCCCGCGCCACCCGCGCCGCGATGGGGGCGGACTATCCCGACGACGCGGTGGATGCGGTGATCTTCCGCATGGTCGAGGCCGGCCGGCTGGGTCGCAAGGCATCGGCCGGGTTTTACGACTACGACCCGACGGGCCGCCGCATCGGGCTCTGGCCGGGCCTTGGCGCATGGTACCCCCGCGCCGCGCCGCAGCCCGATCCGGACGAGGTGCGCGACCGGCTGCTGTTCGTGCAGGTGCTGGAGGCGGTGCGGGCGCATGAAGCGGGCGTGCTGGCCGACATGCGCGAGGGCGATGTGGGGGCGGTGCTGGGCTGGGGTTTCGCGCCCTGGTCGGGGGGGCCGTTTTCATGGCTGGACATGCTGGGAACCCGTGCCGCCGCCGAACGCGCCGCCGCCCTGGAGGCTGCCCATGGCGCCCGCTTTGCCGCGCCGCAGATGCTGCGCGATCTTGCCCGCAGGGGAAAGGGCTTTCGCGAAGCCACCGGCGCGCAGCCGGCATGAGCGGTCGCGCTTGACGCAGGCCCCGGCTGCGAACATATCGGGCGCAAAGGAAAGGACCGATCATGTTCATCCAGACCGAATCCACGCCGAACCCGGCGACGCTGAAATTCCTGCCCGGACAGGCGGTGCTGCGCAGCGGCACTGCGGATTTCCCCGATGCCGGGGCCGCCGACGATTCGCCGCTTGCCCAGCGGCTGTTCGGGGTCGACGGCGTGCGCGGCGTGTTTCTGGGTCACGATTTCATCACCGTGACCAAGGCCGAGGCGGTGGAATGGGCCCATATCAAGCCCGCGCTGCTGGGCGCGATCATGGAGCACTACCAGTCCGGCGCCCCGGCAATCGCCGACGGCGCCGAGGCGGCCGCGACATCGGGCCATGCCGCCCATGACGGCCCCGATGCCGAGATCGTCGGCCAGATCAAGGAACTGCTGGACACCCGCGTGCGCCCGGCGGTGGCACAGGACGGCGGCGACATCACCTTTCACGGCTTCGACCGCGGGATCGTTTATCTGCACATGCAGGGCGCTTGCGCCGGGTGCCCGTCGTCCACGCTGACGCTGAAGATGGGTATCGAGAACCTGCTGCGCCACTACATTCCCGAGGTGGTCGAGGTGCGCCCGGTCGCCCAGTGACCGGGGTGGGCGCGGGCGGTGACGCCGCGGGGGGCTGTCTGCCCCCCGTCCCCGCCGCGGCGGGGACTCCCCCCGAGGATATTTCGTCAAGGATGAATGCAGCAGGCGCCGGCCTGTCGCGGCCGGTGATTGCCTTCGACAGCGCCGCGGCGCATTGCGCGGCAGCCCTTCTGGCCCCTGACGGGACGGTACTCGCGGCGCGTTTCGAGGCGATGGCGCGGGGGCAGGCCGAGGCGCTTGTTCCCCTGCTCGAGGCGGTTCTGGCCGAGGCCGGGATCGGCTGGCGCGACATCGGCGGCATTGCGGTGGGCACCGGGCCGGGCAACTTTACCGGTATCCGCATCGCGGTGGCCACGGCACGCGGGCTGGCACTGGCGCTGGGCGTGCCGGCGGTGGGGGTGACGGCCTTCGAGGTGATGCGCGATGCGGCCCTGGCCGGACCGGGCGCGGCCGAAGGCGACGGGGTCGTCTGTCTGCAGGCGCCGCGGGGGATGGTATTGGCGCAGGCTTTCCGGGGCGGTGTGCCGGAAGGGGCGCCCTTTGTCCTTGACCCCGACGCGCCCGGCATCGCGGCGCCGGTTCTTGCGGGCGTGTCCGGTGCCGATGTGGCCGAGCGCATCGGGCGGATCGGCCTGGCGCGCCTGCAATGCGGTGCCCCGGCAGCCCGTCCGGCACCCTGCTATGTGCGCCCGCCGGATGCCGCGCCGGCACCGGCATCGGCGCCGCGGCTGCTGGCATGAGGCGCCGGTGACGCCTGCCGCGATGGCCGCACTGCATGCGCGGGTCTTTTCGGCACCGCCGCCGTGGAGCGAGGAGACTTTTGCCGCGCTGGTAAGCCGGACCGAGGTTTTTGCCATCGCCGTTGCAGAGGGCTTTGCGCTGGGCCGCGCGGTTGCCGGAGAGGCCGAACTGCTGACCCTTGCGGTCGCGCCGGAGGCCCGGCGCCGCGGCATCGGGCAGAGGCTTGTGGCGCGTTTTCTGGCCGAAGCCCGAAGCCGCGGGGCGCAGAATGCGTTTCTGGAAGTCGGCGCGGACAATGCCGCGGCGCGGGCGCTCTATGCCCGGGCGGGGTTCGTGCCTGTGGGCCACCGCCGGGCCTATCTGCGCAGGCCCGATGGAAGCGCCGTCGATGCGATCGTGCTGTCACGCCCGCTGTGAGGCCGCGGGCCCCGGAGGCGCCGGGAAACCGGGCGTGCCGCGCCGGGGCCGGCCACCCTGCCTGGTGGCGGGCGTATTTTCCTGTTGACCGGTTGGACAAGCTGCGGCCTAACTTGCCGCAGGATCGTCAGGGATCTGCTTGCAAGGCGCGGCATGGCGGGCGCCGCAACTGCCGCCTGGACCAATTTCGGGAGACTGGAAAAATGACCCTCAGGACTTGCCTACTCGGAACCGCGGCCGTCTTTGCGCTGGGTGTCGCAACCGCGGCCGCACAGCCCGCGCTGGTCTATGACATGGGCGGAAAGTTCGACAAGTCGTTCAACGAGGCGGCCTATAACGGTGCCGAACGCTGGGCGGCCGACACCGGCCAGAGCTATCGCGACCTGGAAGTGCAGGCAGAACCGCAGCGCGTGCAGTTCGTCACCCGCATGGCCGAAGCCGGCGCGAACCCGGTCGTGGTACTGGGCTTTTCGAATGAGGCAACGCTTCTCGAGGTGGCACCGAACTATCCCGATACACGTTTCGTGCTGGTCGACGCGGTTGTCGACCTGCCGAATGTGCGTTCGGTGATCTTTGCCGAGCAGGAAGGTTCCTTCCTTGTCGGCATGCTGGCGGCCATGGCTTCGGAATCGGGGACCGTCGGCTTTGTCGGGGGCATGGACATTCCGCTGATCCGCGCCTTTGCCTGCGGCTATGCCCAGGGGGCGGCGCATGTGAACCCGTCGATCCGGGTGATCCAGAACTACACCGGCTCTACCCCGGCCGCCTGGAACGATCCGGTGCGCGGCGGCGAGATCACCCAGGCGCAGATCAGCCAGGGGGCCGATGTGGTGTTTGCCGCGGCAGGCGGTACCGGGCTGGGCGTGCTGCAGACCGCGGCGGATGCGGGCATCCTGTCGATCGGGGTCGATTCCAACCAGAACTACCTGCATCCGGGCAGCGTTCTGACCTCGATGATCAAACTTGTGGACAACGCCGTCTATCAGGCCTTTGCCGACGGCCCCGATCTGGAAACCGGGGTGGTGGTGATGGATCTGGCCTCGGGCGGGGTCGGCTATGCGCTTGACGAATACAACGCCGATCTGATCAGCGCCGAGATGGAAGCCGCGGTCGAGGCGGCGCGCACGGCGATCATCGCCGGCGATCTGGCCGTGCACGACTATCGCACCGATGACTCCTGCCCGGTGAACTGAGCCCGGCATGGGCATGGATGCCCAGACGGAGCGGCGGGAAGCGGCCGCTTCGCAGCCCGCCGGCGGCGATGTGCCGCCGGCCATCGAGCTGCGCGGCATATGCAAGGCCTTCGGGCCGGTGCAGGCCAACAAGGATATCGACATCCGCGTCGAGCGCGGCACCATTCATGGCATCATCGGCGAAAACGGGGCCGGAAAGTCGACGCTCATGTCGATCCTGTACGGCTTTTACCGTGCCGATGCCGGCGAGATCCTGATCGGCGGCCGGCCTACCGTCATACCCGACAGCCAGGCCGCGATCCGTGCTGGCATCGGCATGGTGTTCCAGCATTTCAAGCTGGTGGAAAACTTCACCGTGCTGGAAAACGTGGTGCTGGGGGCCGAGGAGGGGCGGCTCTTGCGGCCGTCGCTGGCAAAGGCACGCCGGCTGCTGGCCGATCTGGCGCGCGAATACGAGCTCAACGTCGACCCCGATGCGGTGATTTCCGAGCTTTCGGTGGGCCACCAGCAGCGGGTCGAGATTCTCAAGGCCCTGTACCGGCAGGCCGATATCCTGATTCTGGACGAACCGACCGGCGTTCTGACCCCGGCCGAGGCGGATCATCTGTTCCGCATCCTCGACGGGCTCAGGCGCGAGGGCAAGACCATCATCCTGATTACCCACAAGCTGCGCGAGATCATGCGGGTGACCGACAGGGTCAGCGTGATGCGCCGCGGCGAGATGGTCGCCACCCTGACCACCGCCGAAACCGGGCCGCCGGAGCTGGCCGAGCTGATGGTGGGCCGCAAGGTGCTGCTGCGGGTGGACAAGACGCCGGCCACCCCCGGGCGACAGGTGCTGCGTGTCGAGGATCTGCGGATGACCGACAGCAAGGGCGTCGAGCGGATCAAGGGCATTTCGCTGGACGTTCGCGCCGGCGAGATCCTCGGCATCGCCGGCGTGGCGGGCAATGGGCAGTCCGAGCTGCTGGAGGTGCTGGCCGGGCTTGCCCCCGGCCGCGGTCGTGCCTGGATCGGGCAGGAGGAACTGGACCTGACCTGCCGCATCAGCGACGGTCAGACTAGACGGCAAAGCCAGGTTGCCCATGTGCCCGAAGACCGCCAGCGCCGCGGGCTGATCATGGACTTCTTTGCCTGGGAAAACATGGCGCTGGGCTACCATCACGACCCGGCCTACAACCGCGGCCCGCTGATGATGGACAACCGTGCGATCCTGCGGGATGCGGGCGAGAAGATGGAGCGTTTCGATGTCCGCCCCCCGAATCCGCATCTGACGGCAGAGTCCTTTTCGGGCGGCAACCAGCAGAAGCTGGTTCTGGCGCGCGAGATCGAGCGCAGCCCGGAGTTGCTGCTGGTCGGGCAGCCGACCCGCGGGGTGGATATCGGCGCCATCGAATTCATCCACCAGCGCCTGATCGCCTTGCGGGACGCGGGCAAGGCCATCCTGCTGGTCAGCGTGGAGCTTGACGAGATCATGTCGCTGTCAGACCGCATCGCGGTGATGTTCGACGGCCGCATCATGGGCGAGCGGATGGGCGGGCAGACCGACGAACGCGAGCTTGGCCTGATGATGGCCGGCATGAGCGGGGAGGCGCTTTGATGGCAACGCGCCGTCTGCCGAACTGGGCCGATGTGGTTTTCGTTCCGCTGCTGTCGATTCTCATCGCCTTTGCCATTTCGGGCTTCGTCATCTGGGCTGTCGGGCACGATCCGGTGCAGGCCATGCAGATCATGGTGCGCGGTGCGCTGGGTTCGACCTATGGCTGGGGCTTCACGCTCTATTATGCGACCAATTTCGTCTTTACCGGGCTGGCCGTTGCAGTCGCCTTTCAGGCGCGGCTGTTCAACATCGGGGGCGAGGGGCAGGCGCTGCTGGGCGGGCTCGGGGTGGCGCTGGTGTGTCTCTACATTCCCTGGCCGCACTGGTCGATGGCGCTGGTGGCCGCGATGCTGGGTGCGGCGCTCTTTGGCGCGGCCTGGGCATCGGTGCCGGGATACCTGCAGGCCAGGCGCGGCAGCCATATCGTGATCACCACGATCATGTTCAACTTCATCGCCGCAGCATTGCTGAACTGGGCGCTGGTCACCCGGCTGCGCCCCACCGGGTCGATGGACCCGTCGAGCCCGCGCTTTCCCGCCGAAACCCGGCTGCCGCGGATGCACGAGATGCTCGAGGTGTTCGGCATTCCCTTTTCGCGCGCCACACCGGCCAACATCACCGTTCTGGTGGCGCTGCTGGCCTGTGTGCTGGTCTGGTTTCTGCTGTGGCGCACCCGGCTGGGATACCAGATCCGCGCCTTCGGCCATTCCGAGCCCGCCGCCGTCTATGCCGGGATCTCGCCGGTGCGGATCACCATGTATGTGATGCTGATCTCGGGCGCGCTGGCAGGCCTGATGGCCATCAACTCGGTTCTGGGCGCGCAGGAACGGCTGGTCATGAACGCTGTGGAAGGTGCCGGCTTCATCGGCATCGCGGTGGCGCTGATGGGGCGGTCGCACCCGTTCGGGGTGCTGCTGGCGGCACTTCTGTTCGGGTTTCTCTATCAGGGCGGGGGTGAGCTTGCCTTCGAGCTGAGCATCCCGCGCGAGCTTGTGGTGGTGATCCAGGCGCTGGTGATCCTGTTTACCGGCGCGCTCGACAATCTGGTGCGGATGCCGGTGCAGGCGGTCTGGGCACGGTTCGGACGGGGGCGCGGCTGATGGACCTGATCGCGATCCTGCAGATCCTCGACTCGACCATGCGGCTGGCGACACCGCTGCTTCTGGCCTGCCTCGCCGGGCTGTTTTCGGAACGTGCCGGCGTGTTCGACATCGGGCTTGAGGGCAAGATGCTGGCCGCGGCCTTCTTTTCGGCAGCCGTGGCCGCGATGACCGGTTCGGTCTGGATCGGGATGGCGGCCGGCATCACCGCATCGGTCGCGCTGTCACTGGTGCACGGGGTGGCCTCGATCACCTTCCGCGGCAACCAGCTGATTCCGGGCGTGGCG
>SKWP01000020.1 GCA_007128865.1 Paracoccaceae bacterium | reverse complement strand
GGCCTCAACGACACCCTCGGCCTGCTGCGAGACCTAACCAGAAACGGTGCAGGCGATGGTGCCGCCGGCGATCTGGCCGGGGACCGCAACCTCCAGGCGCTGGAAGGCGCGCTGCGCCAGTTGATTGCCCGGCCGATCGCGGGTTTTGCGGATCGTCCGATCTCGCTGGCCGACCTGGGCATCGCCACCGAACGGAACGGCAGCCTGCGCCTCGATCCGCCTGCCTTCGACCGGACCTTTGCCCAGCGCGCCGGGGATTTCGATGCCCTGTTCGACAACAAGCTGCGCGCCCTTTCCGGGCGGTCGGCGGTTTCGGGCAATCCGGGCCAGGCCTTGCGGGCGGGCGATTATGCCTTCAGCCGCGATGCAGCCGGCAACGCGACCCTCGACGGTTTCAGGATGTCGGGGCTGGAATTGCCGGACGGGAGCCTGCGCCACACGGTGCTTGACGGCCCGGCGCGCGGGATTTCGGTCACCACACCGGCTGACCTGCAATCCGACACGATACGTTTCGGGCGCAGCTTTTCGGAATCTCTGGCAATATTGCTTGATGATGCCGTGTCGAGCGGCGGCCTGATCGGCCGGCGCGAAACCGAAATCGACCGTCAGAACAGCCAGAGGTCAGAGCGGATCGAATTGCTGGAAACCCGCGCGGCGCTGGTCGAGAAACGGTATCTGTCGCGATTTGCCGCGATGGAACAGGCGGTTTCGCAGATGAACTCGACCGCCAGCTACCTGCAGAACCTTGTCGATATGTGGTCGAACAAGAAATAGCGCTCAGCGCGCCAGACCGTATTTGCGCAGCTTCTCGATCAGGGTGGTGCGGCGCAGGCCCAGCGCTTCGGCGGCCCTGCTCACGCAGCCGTCCTGCGCATCGAGCGCCGCGGTGATCATCGCCACCTCGATGTCGCGCAGGTAACCGCGCATGTCGATCCGCCGGGCGCCCTGTTCGAAGACCGTGCTGAAACGGCCGGCGTCGTCAATCGTCGGGTCTTGCGGCAGCGGTGCATCCGGCCACGGCCCGGGTTCGGCCTCGGGCAGGGCAAAGCTCAGCAGGTTTTCGGCAACCTCGCGCGCGCCCACCCGGCGCCCCGGAAACAGCAGGCAGGCGCGCTGGACAAGCGTCCTGAGCTCGCGCACGTTTCCGGTCCAGGCATGGGCGGCCAGCGTCCGCAGGGCCGATGCATCAAAGACCGGCTGCATCGCGTCAACCTGACCATCGGCTTCGGCGTCCAGCATATGCTGCAGCAGCAGAGGCAGATCGCCCAGACGTTCCGACAGCGGCGGAACCTTCAGCGGAAAGACCGAAAGCCGGAAGTACAGATCCTCCCGAAAGGTGCCTTCGGCCACCATGGCGGCCAGATCGCGATGCGTTGCGGCGACAAGGCGGAAATCCAGCGTCACCGGCTCCTTTCCGCCCAGCCTGCGGATCGTGCGGGTTTCCAGAACCCGCAGCAGCTTGGCCTGCATCGCCAGCGGCAGATCGCCGATTTCATCCAGAAACAAGGTGCCGCCATGGGCCTGCTCGATCAGGCCCTCGCGGGCACGGTCCGCCCCGGTGTAGGCTCCGCGCTCGGCGCCAAAGAATTCGCCCTCCAGCAGCTCGGCAGGGATGGCGGCGCAGTTGACGGCCACAAGCTGGCCCTCGCGGCGCGACAATTCGTGCAGCGCCTGCGCGACCAGTTCCTTGCCCGAACCGCTGGGGCCCTGGACAAGCACCGGCGCCGCGGCGGGTGCCAGCATGGTGATCAGCCGTTTCATGGACTGCATGGCCGGTGCTTCGCCCGGGATCAGCAGATCAGCCAGTCTGCGCGCCTGCGCTGCATCGATACGGGGAAGGGCCCGATACATCTGCGGTGCCGACTGGGGGACGAAGTGCTTTACCATATCACCGATCCTTCAAACTCGTTGCGTCGGTTTTCGTGAAAGCGGCCGTTCCGGGCAAGCTTGCTGACGGATAACCGTCACCGTCGATCCGCAGTTTCCGGGGCTATCGTCTGGGTCGCACATACTTTCGTCGAGGCCTAACAAGCTGCTGAAGTAGCCTCCCGCCTACCCCTCTCGACAATCGAGCCCGGGAAACTGTTCTGCACCACGCCTGCCACAGGTTCCGCCCGGGCGACCAGCCCGGGCCGCGCCCGACCCTTCGGGCGGGAGGGCGCATTGCAACGTCGCAAATAGCACAACGGTTGGAGGGGCTTGGCAGGCATAAAGTGCCCTGTCCCAGCGTTCCAAGGCGCCCTCCCAGGGTCGGGCGCGGCCCTCTTCGCTCCGGCTCGGATGGCGGAACAGGAACAGTTTCCTCGCCGGGAACTGCCCGGTTTCCTTTCTCAGCAGCCTGCTAAACCCGACCCGTGTCCTGCCGTTTCATGAGCTATCAGGATCAGAATTCCCGCACGGAGCGCTTCATGTCCCATCAACCGACAACGGCGCTGGTGCCATTCCGGGGCAATGTGCCTGTGCGGCGGAAACGGCCGTGGCAGGCGCAGACCGTTTCGGATGCGATCGACGCCTATGCGCTGACAGCCGGCGCAACGCGGTTGGAAAACCGCGCCGAGGTCGAGCGGTTCCTGCCCGATATCCTGGGGCGTGCATTGGCCCGGTGCTGGATCGATGCGGGGTTTCGAACCCGCTTCTGTGCTGACCCGCGCGGCACGCTGGCCGAGCATCGCATCGAATTGCCCGGCTCGATCGAGATCGAGGTCGTGACCAAGGGCCAGACGCGCCCCATGGTCATCGTATCGGAACGGCCGTCGCAGGGCACGCAGCGGCGGCGGCTGCTGTACCTGCAGCTGGTCATGGTGGCGGGCAAATGAGGCGCCTGCTGCTTGCGCTGATCTTCCTTGGCACCGGATGCCATGCCGGTGCCGCGCCGGAAGACCCCTTCGACCGTGCCATGCAGGATGCAGCGCAGGGGCGCCACGCCGCTGCCGCTGCCGGCTTTCATGCACTGGCGCTGCAGGGCGAGCCGGCTGCGGCGCATAATCTGTCGATCCTGTTCGCCCTGGGGCAGGGCGTGCCCCGGAACACCGCCGAGGCCGCCTACTGGGCCCTGCGCGCCCTTCTGGACGGGCTTGAACAGGCCGCGCCGCTGGCCGATCTGCTGCTGGCCGACCTGCCCGTGGCCGAGCGTGCCCGGCTCGCCGACAGGCTCGAGGCCGGTCTTTCGCCGGCCGCGGCCGATGGCGATGCGGGCGCGATGCTGGGCCTTGCCGTTGTCCTCGCCCTGATCCGTCCCGAGCCCGACCTGTTGACGGCCCACGCCTGGCAAAGCATCGCCGCTGCGCTGGACCGCCCCGGCGCGCTGCAGGCCCGCGAAGTATCGCTTTCCCGCATGACCCCCGAAGATCGCGTCCGGGCCCAGGCCCACGCGCTTGATGCCTTTGCTGCATGGTGTGCGTCACAGGTTCCACCCGGGCTTGCGTCCTGTGGCGTGATCACGCCCGGCGTGCAGTCGGGCAACGCCCAGAGGTAGAGCCAATTCCGGTCAGTGCCGCATTTGCGGATGCGCCGGATTGCCCGACAACGGCGCGGCAGGCTTGGATGTGCTGCCGTGCCGGTCGGTTGCGCGGTTTGCGGGGGCACAGGGTGTGCACCCGGCATCTGCGGCGGTATCCGCGATCCGCGTCTGGTTTTCCGGCGTGGGGGGGGCGCCATAGCGTTGCGGCAAGACCCCATCAGGCGATTTCGGCAAGGGCCTTTTTCAGATTGGATGAGGTAAAGGGTTTGCCAACGCAGCCGTCGAAGCCGGCCGCGATGTATTCCCGCACCTGGTCGGGCATTGCGTTGGCGGTGACGGCGAGGGCGGGCACGGGGGGCTTTCCGGCTTCGGCCTCGAGCCTGCGAATCTCGCGGACCAGATCGGTGCCGGCCATGCGCGGCATGTTGATGTCCAGAAGCAGCAGGTCGAACGCGCCGTTTTGCCAGGCGTCAAGGGCGTGATCCCCGTCATCGCACAAGGTCACGCTTGCCTGCATTCCCTTCAGCATCAGCTCCAGCAGGCGGCGGTTGGCCGCGCTGTCATCGGCAACCAGCACCGCGACCCCCTGCAGGGTTTCAAACGCCCGTGCCCCGGATGCGGCCGGTTCTGCCAGGCGCAGCGGCAGTTTCAGAAGCACGCTCGTGCCCTGATCGCGGGCCGAGGACAGGTCAAGGCTGCCCCCCATCGACAGGGCCAGCCAGCGGGCGATGCTGAGCCCCACGCCGCTGCCGCCGAAGCGCCGCGCGATCCCGTCGTCAAGCTGGCAGAACGGCTCGAAGGCGCGCGCGATCTGGTCTTCGGCCATGCCGATCCCGGTATCGGTGATGCGAATGACGATCCCTTCCCGGTCCGACAGGTCCAGTTCGGCGGTGACCTGTCCGGTATCGGTGAACTTCACTGCGTTCGACAACAGGTGCCGCAGCAGCTGTTCGACCCGCGGCGCATCGCCCAAACGCTGGCCGGTGCCTGTGCCCTTGACCGAGGCGTGCATGGCAAGGCCCTTCTGCCGGGCTGCTTGGGCGTGCTGCGCGGTGACGCTGTTCCACGCCGCGACCGGATCGAAGGGCGCGGAGCCGAGGCTCAGCGGGCCGTCTTCGAGCCGCGCCACATCGAGCACATCGCCCAGCACCCCGGTCAGGTCCGTGGCTGCCGCCGCGATCATGCGCAGATGTTCCTGCTGCTGCGGGCTGGCACCGCCCTGCTGCAGCACATCGGCCATGCCCAGGATCGCCGTAAGGGGCGTCCGCATCTCGTGGCTCATGGTGGCAAGAAAGGCCGATTTCGCCCGGCTGGCGCGCTGGGCAAGATCGCGGGCCTCGGCCAGGGCGCTGACATCGCCGGCATAGCCGCGATAGCCCGCAAACTGGCCTGCATCGTCCCTGAACGGGACCATCGACACCTGAACGGCCCGCTTGCTGCCGTCGGGCAGCCGGAAGCTCAGCAGTTCGTTGCGCTGCGGGGCATCATGGTCGCGCAGCAGCGCGGCAAGCGCCATATCCCTGCGCGCCGGATCCTGAAGCCGCACCCCGAGCCTGTCGATGTGGCGGCCGAGGATATCTTCGGGACGGACGGAGAATGCCCTTGCCATCCCCACGGAAACATAGGTCAGGCAAAGATCGGCATCGAGTTCGAAAAACCATGCGCCGCTGATGTTCGCGATTGCCGAGAGCCGCCCTTCGACCCGGTTGAGGTCGGCGCGCATTTCCACGATATCGCTGATGTTCTGATGGCTGATGACCAGAAACCGCGCGTCCGCCCCGGCGGCGGGCACCGGCTGCAGCTTTACCGCGTTCCAGAACGGCAGCGCCTGCCGGGGGGTTGCGCGCACCACAAACCTGCCGGCCTCGCGTTTGCCGATGGCGTCGCGCAGCAGGCCGAGCTGGTCGGAATCTTCGGCTTGCAGCCCGAGGAATGCGTCGCCGTGCACAGCGATGTCGCTGACGTCGAGCCCCTGCATTTCCTGCAACGCCCTGCTGACATAGCGCACGGTGGGCAGGGCCGCACCGGCATCGGCCACGGCAATCCGTGCATCCGATTCCGCAATCAGGGTTTCAAGCAGGTTGCCGCGGTCGCTTGCCGTCTTCCTGGCCTGCTCAAGGGCCAGAAGGTTGCGCACCCGCAGCCGGAATTCATCGATGTTCACCGGCTTGGTAAGGAATTCCGTCGCCCCGGCGCGGATCGCGTTCATCCGGGTTTCGCTGTCGTGTTCGCCGGTCACCACGATGATCGGCATATGTTCGGTGCGCGGATCGGTGCGCAGCTGTTCAATGGCTTGCGTGCCCGTCATGTCGGGCAGGCGATGGTCGAACACGGCAAGATCGGCACCGTCAAGGCAAGCCGCTATTCCGCCCGCGGCGGTGTCGAAACCCGAGACATGATGGCCCGCGCCCCCCTTGAGCGCCATGACCAGGATTTCCCGGATCATCTGATGATCTTCGACGATGACGATGCGCATCATGAATGCCTGCGAAACTGCTCCCTCGCCGCCATCCTGGCGCCTAATAATTGATGCAAAATGAATGGATTGGCAGTTCGTCTTTTTTATGGCGCCGGTGCATCCTTACTATGCCGTTTCGGCCGTGCCCGGCGGGGCTGATGCTGCGCGGTGTGCGGGGGCGCGCCAGACAGAACGGGCGCGGTCGTGCCGGCCTATTCAGTGCGGCCGGAAGGTTGCCAGGGTACGCACGGTATCCTGCGGCAGCCCGGTTTCCTCGCTGATCTGCGACAGGGGCATGTTTTCCTGAACCAGCCTGAGCGCCTGCTCGATCATCTTTTCCCCGGCAAGCCATTCGATATCCGACTGGATCGTGCCCATGTTTTCCGAGATTTCGCGGCTGTCCGCGCTGCGCTGCTGTTCGTAGGCGTCCAGCATGGTGCGGACCTGCCTCTGGTGATCGCCCAGCAGCGTCTGAACGCCGCACAGCACGGCGCGGCCGGTTTCTTCGGTCTGCCTGACATGGCTGCGCCAGCTGAGCAGCATGGCAATGGCGAAGCCCAGCACTGCCACCACCAGAACGGTAGCCAGGACAGGAACGATCAGGGGCATGGAAGCGGTCATGTTTCGCCTTTCAGTCGGCCAGAATCGAAGCTTGCAGGGAAAGCGCCTCGGCAATCCTGCCGGGGTTGAGGGGGTATCGCCCGGCGGCGATTTCGGCGCTCAGATGCGCGACAAGCGCCTGATCGACGGGCGGCCCCTTTTTCATCGCCTCGGGCAGCATGCCGGCCGTCACCGAAAGGCTCAGGTTGTCGGCATTGCCGGGTGCGGGCGCCGGTGCCACGGCAGCGCCTGCCTGGGCCCGGCCGCCGCGCGACAGGTCGGTTTCGCCGACAGGGCGCAGCTGGGTGACATTCGAGGTGACGTAATTGACCATGACAGCCTCCGGTTTCACCTGTGAACGGCAGCCTGCGGCAGGATATTAGGCATGGCCTGCAATATTCCCGGCCCGATCACCCTGGCGGGAACCGTCCGGTCCGAGTTCCAGGGCTG
>SKWP01000071.1 GCA_007128865.1 Paracoccaceae bacterium | reverse complement strand
CAGCCGGTCCCCGGAGAGCGGATCGTCGGCATCACCTATCGCGGTCACGGCATCGTTGCCCATGCCATCGATTGCCCGGTGCTGGTGGATTTCGAAGACAGCCCGGAACGCTGGGTTGATCTGCGCTGGCACGAGGGGCGCCATGCGCCGGTGCATACCGTCAGCCTGGAGCTGACGATCAGCAATGACGCCGGCGTGCTCGGGCGGGTCTGCACATTGATCGGCGAGCAACGCGCCAATATTTCGGATCTGGTCTTCGTCGATCGAAAGCCCGATTACTACAAGCTGTTGCTGGAGGTCGATCTGCGCGATGTCGAACACCTGCATACCGTCATGACAGCGCTTGAAGCCGAAAGCGACGTGGCCGAACTGACACGGTATCGCGACCCCGGTCGCAAGCCGTGACCGGAACAAGTGCGGGGTAGGCGGTGGTCTTCCGGCGTCGAACCAAACGAAATTTCTGGCAGGTTCTGCTGGCGATCTTCTATCCGAAAGGCGGCTGGAGGCGCGCGGCCAGCTATGTCGGGCATCGTCTCAGCCGGCTGCCGGATACGCCCGAACGCATCGCCATGGGCATCGCGGCGGGTGTGTTTGCATCCTTCACGCCGCTGTTCGGGCTGCATTTCATCCTTGCCGCGGTGGTTGCGCGCGTGTTCGGCGGCAACATCCTGGCGTCACTGCTGTCGACCTTTTTCGGCAACCCGATCACCTTTCCGATCATCGCGATGGGTTCGGTGGAACTGGGCAACTGGATCCTCGGTCAGGGCGGGATCATGCATTTTCCGCAGATCATGGCCTCGTTCGGGATGGCCACTGCGGAACTCTGGGCCAATTTCGTGGCCATCTTTACCGGAGGAGAGCAGAACTGGCATCGCCTGACGCTGTTCTTCTGGCGGGTGTTCCTGCCCTACCTGCTCGGCGGTTTCGGGCCCGGCCTGCTGTTCGGGGTCGCCTTCTACTACGGGTCGCTGCCGCTGGTGCGTGCCTATCAGTCAAGGCGGCGCGAAGCCATGCGCAGGCGCTTTGCACAAAGCCGTGCGGCCGCGCAGGTGCAGGCAGGGCAGGGGGGCGCTGGCGCCTCTCAGGGGCCCGAGCATGCGGTCAGGCGCGGGTCGGCCGCAGATGCCGACCGCAGCACGCCGCCCGCCGGCCCGGAGACGTGAACGGCCCGCGATGCCGGCGCCCCGGCAGCTGTTTCGGGCGATGATTGCGGGTGTCGGTGATCAGTAGGCCCAGAAGGCGGGCAGCCACAGCACGATAACCGGAAAGAACAGGATCAGTCCGACGCGCAGCAGTTCGGCACCGAAAAACGGTGCCACCCCCCGGAACGTCTGCGACATCGGCACATCCTTGGCAAAGGCCGAGATGACAAAGACATTCATCCCCACCGGCGGCGTGATCAGCCCCAGTTCCACAACCACAAGGGCCAGGATGCCGAACCAGATCTTCAGGTCGTCGGTCGACATTCCGAAACCCGAACCCTCGGCGCCCTGAAAGGGCCCGCCGTTCAGCGCCACCAGAACCGGCCAGAAGAACGGGATCACCAGCAGGATCATCGACAGGCTGTCCATCAGGCAGCCCAGCAGGATCAGCGCCGCAAGCAGGATCAGCAGCACCGTGAAGGGTTCAAGCCCGGTGCCGGCTATCCAGTCCGCCGTCACCTGCGGCAGGCGCGCCCGCGCAAGGAAGATCTTCATCAGCTCCGCGCCCAGAAGGATCAGATAGATCATCCCGGTCATCGACGCGGTTTCGAACAGCGCGGTGTGCATGTCCTGCCAGCTCAGGCGGCGGTGCGCCAGCCCGTAGAGCCAGACCAGAAACACCCCGACAGCCGCGGCGGGCGTGGGGTTGAAAAAGCCGGCGTAGATGCCGCCCAGCACCAGCGCAAAGATCGCCACCACCGGGATGACCGCAAGGTTCGCGGCGCGGAATTCGGCCCGGTCGGCCGGCCCGGCGGCGGGGCCTGAGTTCGGGAATATCGCCACATAGACCGCGATCGTCAGCATGAAGAAGACAACCGCCAGAAGCCCCGGCACCACGGCGGCCACAAACATGGTGACGATGTTGGCCTCCACCAGCACCGCATAGACGATCAGCACCACCGATGGCGGGATCAGGATGCCCAGCACACCGCCGGCGGCCAGCGTACCGGTGGCCAGCGCCCCGGAATAGCGCATGCGCCGCAACTCGGGCAGAGCCACCCGCCCCATGGTCGAGGCGGTTGCCAGCGACGATCCCGACAGCGCCCCGAAACCGGCGCAGGCGGCAACCGCGGCCATCGCCGTGCCGCCCCGGAACCGGCCGAACCAGGCATTGGCGGCCCGAAACAGCGCCCTGCTGAGACCCGCACGGGTGGCCAGCGCCCCCATCAGCAGAAACATCGGGATCACCGCCAGGTCGTAGACACTGAACCTGCCGTAGGCCAGCGTCTTGAGCTGATTGAGCAGCATCGCGCCGCCGTTGGGAACGATGATTGCGGTGCCGACCCCGCCGACAAGGATCATCGCATAGGCAACCGGCATGCGCAGCACGATCAGGCCCAGCAGCGCGGCAAGGCCGGTCAGCCCGAGCATGATCGGATCGGTCACGCTTGCGGCTCCGGGCTGCGCGCGGCGCGCCAGTCCTCGGCCAGGGTCACCGCGCTGGCCAGCGCCAGCAGCCCCAGCGAAATCAGGATCGGAATGAAGGCCGGCCACAGGGGCAGGCCGAGAATCGCCGTGGAATGCCTGAATTCGCGCAGGTCCGCCATGCCCAGCCACATGCGCCAGACCAGCAGCAGCGCAAAACCCAGGGCAACGATGGATGCAACCAGCCCCAGAACGGCCAGCGTGCGAGGCCCGGCGCGGGATGTGAAGATATCGGCCGTGGCGTTGGCACCCGACAGCTGGCACCATGGAAGAAAGGCAAACACCGCCACCGCCGCAGCGATCTCGGTCAGTTCCACGGCGCCGGAAAAGCTGCGGCCGGTCAGCGGATAGGCCAGCGCTGCGGCCACCTCGGCCAGATTCGCCGCGATCGCCAGAACCAGCACCGCACCGCCGAACAGGGCCCAGAGCGCGATGATCCGTTCAGCCGCGGCGGCAAACCCCGTCCGCTGAACCGGCGGTTTCGCGGCGCGCATCACCCGCCCTGGGCATAGCGGGCGACTGCGGCGCGGGCGCGTTCGACCAGCGCGCGGCCGTCGATACCCTCGCGCGCGATATCGGTGATCCAGCGTTCGACCACCGGCTCCAGCGCGGCGCGGAAGGCTTCGGTTTCGGCCTCGGTCCAGACCACATGGGAGTTTCCGGCGGCCAGTGCCGCGGCCAGCCCGCCGGCTTCGGTCCCGTTCCAGACCTCGCCGACATGGGCCAGCCAGTCGCGGTCCGAGGCGGCCAGAAAGGCGGCCTGGATGTCATCGGGCAGGCTGTCCCAGCGTGCGCGGTTCATCGACACCTGAAACAGCAGCGTACCGATGCGGTAGCCGTCGTGGCCTTCGATCTGGTGCGCGGTCTGATCCTGCAACTGCAGCGTCGGAACGATCTCGAACGGGATCAGGGCGCCATCCACGGTGCCGCGCTGGAGCGCGGCAGGAAGCTCGGTCACCGGCATCGCCACCGGGGCGGCGCCCAGCGCCTCGATGCTCCATGCGCCGGTGCGCGACGGGGTTCGCAACCGCAGCCCGCGCACCTCGTCGGGGCTGCGCACCACCCGGTCGCGGGTATGCAACGCCATGCCGCCGTGCACATGCAGGAACAGCACCTTCAGCCCCCGGTATTCCGCAGCCAGATGGTCGTCGAACAGATCGTTCAGCGCCAGGTTGGCGGCGCGGGCGTCGTTCTCGAACACGTTCGGAAGCTCGATCACCTCGGAACGCGGGAACAGGCCGGGGGTATAGCCGTTGACCGTCCAGACAATGTCCACGACCCCGTCGCGGGCCTGCGAGACCAACTCGGGCGGGCGGCCACCCAGGGTCATCGACGGAAAGATCTCGATCTCCACCTGCCCGCCCGACAGCTCGGCCACCCGTTCGGCCCAGGGCACCAGCATCTCGGTATGCGCCGACGCGGTCGGGCCAAGAAAATGATGCAGGGTGAACCGGTGTTCCTGTGCCGCGACTGCCCCCGCGGTGGCGGCCAGCACCGCCGAAGCGGCAAACGGACGAAGGCTGCGGACTATTCGGGCGAACGGCATCCCAGATCCCTCCGGGTCATGGTTGGCGGTTGCGGCGGAGGGTTGCCTGAAAACCCGCCGCGATGCAACACGCCACGATCCCGCACGCCGTCTGCCGGGAAGGGGCCTTTCCGTCAGGCGGGTTCGAGCGGCGGCAGGCTCGCCACGAGACGTTCGCGCAGATGTTCGTGCTGGGGCGGAAGCTTGAGGCTGCCACCCAGCGACGTTTCGGGTTCGTCCACGGTAAAGCCGGGAGGATCGGTCGCAACTTCGAACAGCACGCCACCCGGTTCGCGGAAATAGATGGAACGGAAATACTGCCGGTCGATCTGGGGCGTTACCCTGTGTCCTGCCGACTGCAGGGCCTCGCGAATGCTTTGCTGCATGTCATCGTCGCTGGCCCGAAAGGCGACATGGTGGATGGTGCCGACGCCGGGGCGGGCGCGGGGGGCGTCATCGCGGTGCAGGATGTCGAGGATCACGCCGTGCGCGTCGCCGGGAACCGACAGCCGCAACCGCGTGCCGTCGGTGCCGGTTTCGGTTCCTGCAGCCTCGTAACCGAAGGTTTCGGTCAGAACCCTCGCGGTGGGTTCGGGGTCATCCACCCAGAGCGTCACCGAATGGAAACCGCCCGGCGCGTTGCCGGTGCCGTCAACGGCCACGAATTCCATGGGCTGGCCGTGGGGATCCTCGAAGCTCAGGACCGTGTCTCCGAACCGCTCGGACGCGCGCACCGGATGCCCGTCGGTTTCGAGACGCCGGCGCCAGTCCCCCAGAACACCGCGAGGGACGGCATAGGCCACCGCCGATGCCTGCCCGCTGCCCTGACGCCCTGCGGCGGCACCCGGATAAGGGAAATGCGTCATGATGGTGCCGGGCCGGCCCTGCGCATCGCCGTAATAGAGATGCCATGTGCCGGGGTCGTCAAAGTTGACCGTACGCTTGACCATTCTCTGGCCCAGCGTCCGGGTCATGAAGGCATGCAGCGGCTGCGGGGCGCCGGTGATTGCGGTGACGTGGTGAATCCCTGCCGTAGCGCGTGCTTCCTGCATTTCTGGCCTCCGTCCGTCTTGCGCCAAAACCTTGGGCCGAAGATGGCCAAACGCCGGCCGCCGGAAAAGGCGCACAGGGGCGAAGCGGCTGTGCGCAGGTGCGCAATGCGCCCGCCCGAAAGCCGGGCGGGCGCCAGAGGTTTCAGAATTCGTCCTTCAGCTTGCGGATATGGGCAAAGACATCCTCGTCGCTCAGCGCCTCACTTCCAAGCGCGGCCTTCAGTTCGGGGGTCGAGGCGCGCAGGAACGGATTGGTCGCCAGCTCATCGGAAAGACGAGAGGGCACCGTCGGACGCCCCTTGGCGCGGTCCGCGTCGATCTGGGCCTTGCGTGCGGTGAGGGCGGGGTTGTCCGGATCCACGGTTACTGCAAAGGCGGCGTTCGATGCTGTGTATTCATGGCCCGAACAGATCAGCGTTTCGGGCGGCAGCGCGGCAAGCTTGGACAGGCTCTTCCACATCATCGCCGCGGTACCTTCGAAAAGCCGGCCGCAGCCCAGCGCCATCAGGCTGTCGCCGGTAAAGGCCACTTCCGAGGCCGGGAAATGAAAGGCGATGTGGCCAACCGTGTGGCCGGAAACATCGATCACCTCGCCGGCCTCGGCGCCTATGGTGACTGTATCGCCTTCCTTGACGGCCACATCCAGTGCCGGAAGCCGCCGTTCATCGGCGCTGGCCCCGGTGACCCTCACACCGGGATAAAGCGCCCGCAACGCCTCGACCGCGGCGATGTGGTCGTCATGGTGGTGGGTCAGCAGGATTTCGTCCAGCCGCCAGCCGTGTTCATCCAGCGCCTTTTCGATCGGCCCCGGTTCGGGCGCATCGACAAGCGCCGTGGTGCCGGTGTCGGGATCATGGACAAGGAAGGCATAATTGTCCTTCAGGCAGGGGATTGTGACGATCTCCAGAGGCATTGCGTTTCCTTTCTCCTGCGGCCTGCGTTAGTCTGTTCCCGAGTGTGATCGACTGGGCCGCCCGGTGCAATGCATCCCGACGTACTGCAACTGCGCAATTTCTACTATCGCACCGGTCTGGGCCGGATGGCGCAAAATGCGATCCGGACCCAGATGCTTTCGCTCTGGCCGGATATGCGGGGCCAGACGCTTGCGGGCTTCGGCTTTGCGGTGCCGCTGCTGCGTCCGTATCTGGCCGATGCGCGGCGGGTAATCGGGCTGATGCCGGCCCAGCAGGGGGTCATGCCCTGGCCGTCGGGCATGCCCAATGTCTCGGTGCTTTGTACCGAAGGGCACTGGCCGCTGCCGACCGGCCTGGTGGATCGACTGGTGGTGATGCACGGGCTGGAGACCGCAGAAGACCAGCAGGCGGTCTTGCGCGAAGCCGGCCGGGTGCTGGCCGACAGCGGCAGGGTGCTTTTCATCGTTCCCAACCGCCGCGGGCTCTGGGCGCGGCGCGACGGAACGCCTTTTGGCCACGGCCGCCCCTATTCGCTCAGCCAGATCGAGGCGCTGCTGCAGCGCAACGGCTTTGTGCCCGAAACCCATGTGGCGGCCCTGTTCGCGCCGCCATCGACCCGGAAGTTCTGGCTTCGCACCGCGGAATACTGGGAAAGGCTCGGCCGTGGCGTTTCGTCGTACCTTGCCGGCGGGGTCTTGTTGCTTGAGGCCAGCAAGCAGATCAGCCGCCCGGTTCGACCCGGATTGCGCGAGGCGGTTCGCCAGCCCCTGCGCGCGCTGGAGGGAATCGGCGGCGTGCCACCGAAACCCGAAACCGCACGCGGCCGACCGGCCTGAGCGGCCGGCATCGGGCCATCTT
>SKWP01000321.1 GCA_007128865.1 Paracoccaceae bacterium | reverse complement strand
CGCTTGACGATCCGGGCAGCGAAGGCGCCACCGCCATGATGGCCGCGGCGCTGACCGAGGGCGCGGGCGAGCTGGACAGCCGCGCCTTTGCAGCCGAGCTCGAGGCGCTGGCGGCCCGTTTCAGCGTTTCGGCCGGCGGCGACACGCTGTCGGTTTCGGCGACCTTCCTGACCGAAAACCGCGATGCGGCGGTGGCGCTGATGCGCACCGCGCTGTCCGAGCCGCGCTTTGACGAAGACGCGGTCGAACGGCTGCGTGCCCGCGCCATTTCGGGCGCCCGATCGGAATTGCGCAACCCCAACGGCATCGCCTCGCGCACCCTGGCCGAACTGATGTTCGGCGATCACCCCTATGCCCGCCGCGGCGACGGGACCGAGGAAAGCCTGGCCGCGCTGGCGGTGGCCGATCTGCGCGCCGCCCATGCCGGGGCGCTGGCCCGCGACCGGCTGCATGTTGCCGCGGTGGGCGATATCGGGGCCGAGGCGCTAGGCGCGCTGCTTGACGATCTGCTGGGCTGGCTGCCGGAAACCGGCGCACCGCTGCCGCCCCATGCCGAGGTCCTGGCAGATGGCGGGGTGACGGTGGTGCCCTTTGACGGGCCGCAATCGATCATTGCCTTCGGCCATGCCGGCATCGCCCGCGACGACCCCGATTTCCTGACCGCCTTCGTGATGATGGAAACCTTCGGCGGCGGGCGTTTCGGCACCCGGCTGATGCGCGAAATCCGCGAACGCCGCGGCCTGACCTATGGTGTCGGCGCCTACCTGGCCTCGCGCAGCTTTGGCGAGACGATCGAGGGCAGGTTTTCGACCGACAATGCGCGCGCCGGCGAAGCGCTGGAAATCCTGCGCGACGAATGGGCGCGGATGGCCGCCGAAGGCCCGACCGAGGCCGAGGTCGATGCAATCCGCACCTATCTGACCGGGGCCTATCCGTTGCGCTTTGACGGCAATGCCAACATCGCGCGGATTCTGGTCGGGATGCAGATTCAGGGCCTGCCGGCCGATTACATGACCTATCGCAACGATCTGGTCGAGGCGCTGGACCGCGAGGCGCTGGCAGCCGTGGCCGCGCGGCTGCTGGACGCCGGGGCGCTGCGCTTTGTCGTGGTCGGCCAGCCGGCGGGGCTGGCAGCGGACTGAGCCGTACCGCCGGCCTTGGCCGACAGGGGGCGGCATGCTACAACTTGTGGCATGAACGCCGCCGGCCCCAAGATAACCAGTGCCCTGCCCGCGATTCGCCCGCTGGACGAAGCCGCGATCAATCGCATCGCCGCCGGAGAGGTGATCGAACGGCCGGCCGCGGCGGTCAAGGAACTGGTCGAAAACGCGCTCGACGCCGGCGCGCGGCGTGTCGACATCGCCTTTGCCGACGGCGGCAAGACGCTGATCCGTGTCGCCGACGATGGCCATGGCATCGCCGCTGCCGACCTGCCGCTGGCGCTGGCCCGGCACGCGACGTCAAAGACCGACGGCGCCGATCTGCTGGACATTTCCAGCTTCGGCTTTCGGGGCGAGGCGCTGGCCTCCATGGCGGCGGTGGGGCGGCTGCGGCTGGCGTCGCGTGCGGCCGGATCACCGGAAGCCGCCGAGATCGCCGTCGATGCCGGCAGGCCGGGGCCGGTGCGGCCGGCGGCGCTGGGCCGCGGTACGGTGGTCGAGCTGCGCGGCCTGTTTCACGCAACCCCGGCGCGGCTGAAGTTCCTGCGCTCGGACCGGGCCGAGGCCCAGGCCATCCACGACACGGTGCGGCGGCTGGCCATGGCCGCGCCGCGCGTCGCCTTCAGCCTGCGCGATGTTTCGGGTGACGAGACCGGCCGCACGCTGCTGCGGGCCGATGCCGAAACGGGCGACGACACCACGGCGCTGCACGCCCGGCTGGCCGCACTGATGGGGCGTGAATTTGCCGAAAACGCGGTGCCGGTCGATGCCGCCCATGACGGGCTGCGCCTGCACGGGCTGGCCGGGTTGCCGGCGGCATCGCGCGGGGCGGCGGTGGCGCAGTTCCTGTTCGTCAACGGCCGCCCGCTGCGTGACCGGATGCTTCTGGGTGCGTTGCGGGCCGGCTATGCCGACCTCCTCGCGCGGGATCGTCACCCCGCCGCGGCGCTGTTTCTGGAATGTGACCCGCAGCGGGTGGATGTGAATGTCCACCCCGCCAAGGCCGAGGTGCGGTTTCGCGAGCCCGGCCCGGTGCGCGGGCTGGTAGTGGCAAGCCTGCGCCATGCGCTGGCTTCTGCCGGCCACCGCGGCACCACCGTCGCCAGCGATTTCGCGCTGGGCGCGATGCGCGGCGCCCCTGCACCGGCGGGTGCGTCATGGCAGCCCCGCCCGCCGTCCCGCCCGGGGGTTGCCAGCCTGCATGCTGCCGCGGCAGCGCAGGCGCCGATACCCGGGCTGGGCGAGGTACCGCAGGCACCCTTTGCGGCCGGGCCCCTGACCGACGAGGCCGAAGCCGCCGCAGGCCACCCGCTGGGGGCGGCACGGGCGCAGCTGTTCGGCACCTATATCGTTGCCCAGACCGACAGCGCCATGGTGCTGGTCGATGCCCATGCCGCGCATGAGCGGCTGGTCTATGAACGGCTCAAGGCCCTGGCGCGCGGCGGTCCGGTCCCGGCGCAGGCGCTGCTGGTGCCCGAGATCGTGACGCTTTCGGAGCCCGAGGCCGCCGGGCTGCTGGCGCAGGCCGAAGCGCTGGCAAGGCTCGGGCTGGTGCTGGAACCCTTCGGCCCGGGCGCCGTTGCGGTGCGGGCCACGCCGGCACTGCTGGGCACACTCGATGCCGGCGCCCTGCTGCGCGATGTGCTCGACGCGCTTGCCGACAGTGGCGATGTGGCGCTGCTCGATGCCCGCATCGACGCGGTGCTGTCGCGCATGGCCTGCCACGGTTCCGTCCGCGCCGGCCGCCAGCTGCGCCCCGAGGAAATGAACGCCCTGCTGCGCGAGATGGAGGCGACCCCACGTTCGGCCCAGTGCAACCATGGCCGGCCGACCTTTGTCAGGCTGGAACGGGCCGATATCGAACGGCTGTTCGGCCGGCGCTGAGGCGCGGCCGGACCCAATCCTGTCACCTGCCCCCCGCCGCCGATGCCGACCCGGTCAGATCCGCAGGAACGGCTGGGCGATCCGGGGCAGCAGGCTGCGGAAGCGCAGCGGCGCATCGGTGGCGGCAAGGCAGATGCAGTCGGGCCCGTCCTCGGCCACCGGGGTATGGTGGGTGGATTCGTCGGCAACATCGATGTCACCGGGGCCGAAACGGTCCTCGCCGTCGTGAAAGGCGCCCTGCAGGACCTGGGTCAGTTCAAGCCCGCGATGGCCGTGGTCGGGCACCGCAACGCCTGCGGGGATGCGCAGCAGGCGCACGCTGCCCGGCCCTTCGGTACGCAGGATCGCCTGACGCACCCCGCCGCCGACCGCCCGCCACTGCACGCGGTCCAGATCGCCGCCGACATAGTCGCGCAGCGGTGCCGGAAACAGGCCGGAAACCGGCGCCGGGCGCTCGCGCGGCGGTCCCACCCCCTCGATCGCGCGCGAGCGGATCATTGCCATGGTTGCGGCCAGGCTTCCCGATGCCATCGGTGCGGCATCGCATTGTGTCAGCACGGCGCCGCCGACGGCATCGAAGCTTGCCAGCCGGGCGCGGCATTCGTCGCAGCGCGAGATATGGGTTGCCACCACGAGGCTGAAGGCTTCCGGCAATTCTCCGGCCGAATAAGCCATCAGCAACTGGTCGGTAAGGTGATGCCTGATGGTCATGGTCGTTCCTGCGACATGGCATGGCGCAGCCGATCCAGCGCCAGGCGTATACGTGACTTGATGGTGCCCAGAGGCAACCCGGTTTCGGCGGCGATTTCGCTGTGCGACAGATCGCCGAAATACGCCCGTTCGATCAGCGTGCGCTGCTTGTCGGGCAGGGCGGCAAGCGCGCGCCCCAGCCGGGCGCTTTCCTGCTGCAAGGCCAGCGCATCGGCCTGATCCGGCTCGGCCTCGGGGCCCCAGCCGAGGTCTTCGGGTTCGGGGCGGCGCTGCCGGCGGATGGTGTCGATGCGACGGTTCCGGGCGATGGTGAACACCCATGTCGCCACGCTCGCCCTTGCCGGGTCGAACAGATGCGCCTTGTGCCAGACTGTTGCCATCACATCCTGTGCGCATTCCTCGGCGGTGGCCGCATCTGCGCCTGACCGCATCAGGAAACCCTTGATGCGCGGCGCGAAATGGTCGAACAGGGATGCAAAGGCGGCTTCGTCGCGCAGATCCCGCACCCGCGCCACACAGTCAGCCCATTCCTGTTCGCGGCTCTCGCTGCCGTCCGCCATCGCCTGTCCGTTCGCTGCCGCACGCCCTGGCGCCCGGGCTTCACGCAACCCCTGATAGCGACGCAACGCAGCGGTTGCACCCCGAAAATCCGCTCTCCCGGCTTCCACAAACATGGCTGTGATACGGCGCGGCTGCGCGTCCGGATCAATCTTTTCGCTGTTTGATCCGGAGGCCCGTTTGCCGCGTACCCTGACGAAACCACCGGAGACCTGCATGCCCTTCGAAATACCCCGTGCCGCCCCGCGCCGCATCGCCGTGATCGGCGCCGGCATATCCGGACTTGCCGCAGCCCAGGCGCTGAGCGGTTCGAGCCGTGTCACCCTGATCGAGGCCGAATCGCGTCTCGGCGGGCATGCGCGCACCGTCATGGCCGGCAAGCGCGGCGACCAGCCCGTCGATACCGGCTTCATCGTCTTCAACCGCGCCAATTACCCGCATCTGACGGGGCTGTTCGAAGAGCTTGAGGTGCCCCTGGCCGAAAGCAACATGAGCTTCGGCGTGTCGATGGGCGGCGGACGTTTCGAATATGCCCTGCACGACCTCGATTCGATCTTTGCCACGCGGCGCAATCTGGCCGACCCGCGGTTTCACCGGATGCTGCGCGACATCCTGCGCTTCAACCGGCTGGCGCCGGCCGCAGCGCGCGATCCGGGCATGACGATCGGCGGGCTGCTGGACGCGTTGCGCCTGGGGCCGTGGTTTCGCGATCGCTACCTGCTGCCGTTTTCCGGCGCGATCTGGTCGACCCCGACCCATGATATCCTCGGTTTCCCGGCTGCGGCGATGCTGCGCTTTTTCGAAAACCACAACCTGCTCGGCTACACCGGCCAGCATCAGTGGTACACGGTGCGCGGCGGGTCGGCCGAATATGTCTGCCGGCTGGAGGCGCAGCTGCGCCGCCGCGGGGTGGAGATTCGCACCGGCTGCCCGCTGGCCGGTATCCGCCGCCGCCCCGGCGCCGTCGAGCTGCGCGCCGAGGGCGGAGACTGGGAAGACTTCGACGAGGTGGTGCTGGCAACCCATTCCGACGACAGCCTGGCGCTGCTGTCCGACGCTTCGGCGGCGGAACGCGCGGCGCTGGGCGCGATCCGCTATCAGCCGAACGAGGCGGTGCTGCATGCCGATGCCGCCCTGATGCCGCGCCGGCGCAAGGTCTGGTCCAGCTGGGTCTATACCGAAGATGCCGGCGTCAGGGCCCCGCGGATCGGACTGACCTACTGGATGAATTCGCTGCAGCCGATCCCGCTCGACGATCCGCTGTTCGTTTCGCTCAATCCGACCCGCCCGATCCGGGATGAGCTGATCCACGACACCGTCACCTTCCGCCATCCGCTCTATGACCGCGCGGCGCTGGAAGGGCAGGCGGCGGTGCGGGCGCTGAACGGGTCCAACCGTGTCTGGTTCTGCGGTGCGTGGATGCGAAACGGTTTTCACGAGGATGGCTTTGCCAGCGCGCTCGATGTGGCCGAGGCGATTTCGCGGCGCGCCCATGCGCTGGAACCGGCGGCGTGACCGCGGTGCTCGACCATATCGCCGGGCGGACATTTCATGGCCGCGAAGGTGCTGTGCGCAATGCATTCAGCTATGGCATCGATTACCTGCTGATCGATGCAGAGGCCGCGCTGCCGCGCCGTTCGGCGCTGTTCTCGCGCAATCGACGCAACCTCGTGGCCCTGCATGATGCCGACCATGGCGGCGCGCCGGGGCAGGGCAGCGGCGCGGCGTGGGTGCGCGCGGTGCTGGACGATCACGGCATCGACGCGCAGGGCTGGCGCGTGCTGCTGCTGGCCCAGCCGCGCATTCTTGGCCATGTGTTCAACCCGGTCAGCTTCTGGCTGTGCGAGGATGACGGCGGCGCGCTGCGGGCGGTGATTGCCGAGGTGACGAACACCTACGGCGACCGGCATTCCTATCTCTGCCACCATGACGACCTGCGCCCGATTTCGGCATCCGACACGCTGGCGGCGCGCAAGGTCCTTCACGTCTCGCCGTTCCAGACGCTGGAGGGCGGCTATGCCTTTCGGTTCGATATCCGCCCCGAAGCCATCGCCATCCGCATCGATTACCGCGCCGGCAACGGCCGGCTGCTGGCAACGCTGGCCGGGCCGCGCCGGCCGCTCGGCACGGCTGGCCTGTTGCGTGCGCTGTTGCGGCGGCCGTTCGGATCGCGCCGGGTGCTGGGGCTGATCCACTGGCAGGCGCTGAAGCTGTGGCGCAAGGGCGCGACCTTTCACGCCCGCCCGACACCGCCTGCAAACGAGGTGAGCCGGTGACACCCGCCGCGGCCATGGCCACAGGGGCAACCGCATCCGCGCCGCCGGCGCGGATGCCGGCCTATGCCGGGTTTGCCGCGCTTCTGGCCATGGCCGGGCTGCCGATCTATATCCACGCGCCGAAATTCTATGTCGATGCCTATGGCGTCAGCCTTACGGCGCTCGGTGCGGCGCTGTTTGCTCTGCGGCTGCTGGACTTCGTGCAGGATCCGGCGCTTGGCTGGCTTGCATCGGCCAGCCGCCGGCACCGGGGCGCGGCGGCGGGGCTGGCGACTGGCGCGATGGCGCTGGCGATGCTGGGGCTGTTCGCCGTCACCCCGCCGGTGGCGCCGCTGGCATGGTTCGCGCTGACCCTGACGGTGCTGTTCAGCGCCTTCAGCTTCCTGACCATCTGTT
>SKWP01000199.1 GCA_007128865.1 Paracoccaceae bacterium | reverse complement strand
CGCAAGCAACGCCTCTATAACCGCCATCAAACCAACCATCGAAGGATAATAATGCGGACTCTCCACAGGCGCCAAAACCGAAACATCCGATACCTCCAGCAATGGAGAACTCCGACGGTCGCCGCGAAGGTCCAGCCGTCACCTGCCCGCCAAGGCGAACCATCACAACCGCCCCGTACCTGCGCGCACCATCCGCTGACCCCGCCCTGTTCAGACCTTTGTGCCAGTTTCCCCCAGCCGGCAGGAACGGAAAAGCCCCCGGCCGGTTCATCAGCAAGTCTAATGGGTGGAATAAGCAACCCTTCATCCGGGGCGCCCCTCCGGGACCCCGCGGGCGGATCAGTCCGCCGGTCCGGCGGCCGGCACCGGGTCGCGGACCAGCTCGGCGGCTTCGGACTCAAGCCACGGAATGATGTCGACAAGTTCCTGCACGATGGTGGTCCGCAGCAGTTGCCGGGCTGCGTCGGCTATCCTCGGGCCGAGTTCGAGGAATTCGTTGCTGCGCGTGGCCAGAACCAGTTCGCGCGATACCCGCGGGCCGGGCAATGGCGCGATCCACAGGCTGGGATGATGCACGCGCGCCTGCAAAAGGCCGAGCGGCGTGGCAATGGCAACACCGACGCCGCTGGCAACCATCGCGACCAGCGCATCGGAGGTGTCGAAGGACAGCACCGGCGGGGCCTCGAGCCGCAACCGGCGCAGGTGCCGTTCGACCTGAAGACCCATGTGCGACCGGGCGCTGTACCGGATCAGCCGGTAGCGGGACAGGATTTCGCGCAGCGACAGTCCCTGCAGGCTGGCAGACCAGGCCCGCGGGGCGATCAGGACGAAAGGTTCCGAAAAGAGAGGGACGCTGTCGATCCTGTCCAGGGTCTCGATGGAATCGGCGGTCACGATCACCGCATCCAGCGCATGGTGAAGCAGGGCCTCGGTATGCGCCGCAGCCAGCCCGGAATGCACCGTCAGGCGCAGCGCCATTGCCCCTTCCATCAGTTCGCGCACAAGGCCCGGACCGGCCGTTGCGGCGAAGGTATCGATCAATCCCAGCCGAAGATCGAGGCGCTCGGGTTTCTGGGCTGCGCGACGGATCCGTTCGAAGGCCGTCTGGATGCGCACCGAGACTTCCTCGATCTCGGCTGCCAGAACGCGGCCGGCATCGGTGGGGCGCAGGGGGCGGTTGTCGCGGTGCACCAGTGCCGTGCCCAGACTGGCCTCGGCCCTGCGAACCGCTTGCGAAACCGCGGATTGTGTCAGCCCGAGCCTCTGGGCAGCGCCGCTCATGCTGCCTTCGTCAATGACCGCAGCTGCGATCCTGAAGGCACGCAGGTCAAGCTCCGAACTCATCCTCGCCGCCTCCAACCACGCTGTCGTTGATGACCACCACCTCGCCTGCCCTTCACCGGTTGAGAACAATGCGCCAGACTGGATCCGAACAGACAGGAAGCAAGGCGAGGTTCCGCCTCACCGGAATGTACCGCTGAACAGCGCTTGCAAGGAAAGCCTTGCGGTCACGACGGCCCCGGATATCGTCACAGCTGCAACAAGAAGGAACGTTCCATGCCGGGGCGCGGCCTTCACCTGCCAGGTCCATCCGAAGCCCGAACGATCTGCCGGGAGTACCCATGCCCGGTGGCCACGGGATAGGTTAAAACCCGAGAATAGACAATATTAATCTCGCTGATACCGGGCAACTTCCCGAAGGCAAGCTTGACCGGAGACTGACGGCAGGTAAGCTTGATCCACAAAGCGCCACAATCGCTGTAGATTGGGCAGAATGTGGAGTGTGATTGTGCAGGTTCAGCGCATCGGCCTCCGGGATGGCCATTTATCCTACGACTGCCAGTTCCGCAAGCAACCTTGCCGTTTCCGGTTCCACTCGCCCGGGCGGTGCCGGTAATGCCGGCCTCAAACGGCGTGCGGCAATACCTCGGCAGGACCTTTCATTCGGAAAGGACGCGCTCGGGCTGGCTGGCCGTCGTAATCGGACTCCTGTCCGCGCCGATAGTCGTGGCGCATTTTGTTCAGGTCGAAACGTTCTTTCTCACCTCCGGTGAGTTCCGGACCTTTCACCTCACATCGTGCCTTTTCATTCTCTTCCTGTCCTGCGCTGAAACGACCGACCCCAGGAGCCGGCTGAAAATGGCCGGCTACATACTTCTGGCGCTGGTTTCGCTTGTTCCGCTTGCATACATACTGAGCGAATACACTTCCATCGTCAGGACCCGGCCGTTCGGCCCCAACGCGAATGACACGATGATCGGGGTGCTGCTGATTACCCTGACCATCGGCATTGTCTGGCGCGAATGGGGAAAGATCATTCCGATCATTTCCCTGATCGGCATTGCCTATGCATATTGGGGGCCGTATGTACCGGGGCTGTTTTTCCATGCCGGGATTTCGATTGAACGGATTGTCGCCTATCTTTCCATTCCCTTCTTCCGTGGCGTGCTCGGCGGTCTGACCGAGGTATCGGCAACCATTACCTTCATGTTTCTCGTGTTTGCCGGGCTGATGAAAGCCACCGGGGGACTTGATCTGGTGATGCGGCTGGCCTTTGCCGTGGGCCGCCGGTCGCGTGCCGGGCCTGCCCAGGCCGCCGTGGTCAGCAGCGGCTTCATGGGAATGATTTCGGGCAGCATAATGGCCAATGTCGCATCCACCGGAGCCTTCACCATACCCCTGATGAAGCGCGTCGGTTTCCGTGGGAGCTTTGCGGGAGCCGTGGAAGCGGTTGCTTCAGCCTGCGGCCAGTTCTCGCCACCCAAGATGGGAACGGCGGCATTCCTGATCGTGGGGCTGACCGGGATTGCCTATACGGAAGTAATGGCGGCCGCCATTTTCCCTGCCCTTATTGTCTATCTGTATCTGGCCTTCGCCGTACACCTGCGAGCCGTGAAGGTCGGAATCAAATCCGGCGACGAACTCGGCGACGCGGTGCCGTTTTCCGACGTGCCAATCCAGCGGGCCCTGCTGTTGCAGGGGCACATGCTGGTCGCCCTTGGCTTTCTGGTCTATTTCCTGGTTCGACAGATGCCGCCGGGCCTTGCGGCGGCCTATGCCTGTGTGATCCTGATCGCACTTGAATTCATCAAGCAGATGGTTCTGCATATCAGAAACCCGGTTCAGGGTTTTCTTGAGGCGGCAAGTGCCATCCTGAACGGACTTTCCGAAGGAATGCGAAGCGGCGCGCATGTTGCCATCATCATCGCAATCATCAGCATTCTGGTCGAGATGCTGGTTGTAACCGGGTTCGCGCAAAAGCTCTCCCAGCTGCTTCTGTTGCTGAGTCTTGATAATCTCTGGCTGCTGCTTGCGATATCGGCCCTGACCTGCCTGCTGTTTGGCCTGGGGCTTCCGACTTCAGCCGCCTACATCCTGGTTGCAATCCTTGCCGCACCCGCGATCGCGAACTTCGGAGTTCCGCTACTCGCAGCCCATCTCTTTGTCTTCTACATCGCGATCATGTCGGCACTCACGCCCCCGGTGGCGACCGGTGCCATGGTGGCATCCAGCATTGCGAAATCGGATTTCATCGAGACCAGTTTCACTGCCGTTCGCCTTGCATTGCCCGGGTTCATCCTGCCGTTCGTCTTTGTCCTGCGTCCGGAGATGCTGATGCTGGATGGATCATTCTTCGATACGCTGATGGTGTCGACACTGTGTCTCGTGGGACTTGTGTACATCAACATCGGCCTCGAAGGGTTCCTTTATGGCCGGCTGGGCCCGCTGATCCGTGTGTTCTGCGTTGTTGGCGGCGCACTGCTGCTCATCAATTCCGTCGCCCTCAATCTGGCCGCCGGAGTGTTGCTGGCAGGTGCGACCATCTTCAGCCGTTCCAGAGCCGCTGTCGCGGTGCCCGTCGCGCAACGCAAAGGGAGTTGAGAAAGCATGAACGGTGTGGCCAGTCAGAACACGACCGAAAGGCCGGTGATACGCGGTCGAAAACATGCCATATCGTCCGGGCATTTCCTAGCGTCGCAGGCTGGCTACGAGATCCTTCAAGCCGGAGGCAATGCAGTTGATGCCGGCGTTGCTGCCGCAATGGTGCTGGCAGTCGTTCACAGCGACATCGTCAATTTTGCCGGTGTCTGCCCGATGATGGTGTACACCGCCGAGGACGGGGTCGTGCGGTCCATTGACGGCCTCGGGTACTGGCCCAGGGCAGCCGATGTCGAGGTCTTCCGCAACGATTTCGACAACAGGATTCCCGAAGGCATACTGCGAACCGTTATGCCGGCAGCCCCGGCAGCCTGGATCGCTGCTCTGGAGAGGTTCGGAACCGTTTCCTTCGCGGACGCAGTTTCCTTTGCCGCCGGGTATGCCCGAGACGGCTTTGTCCTCTACCCGCTCATGGCCTCGAACATCGCACTTGATGCAGAAAAATACCGCCGCTGGCCGAGCAGCGCTGCGCATTATCTTCCTTCTGGCAGCGCCCCCGTCGTCGGGGAGGTGTTTCGCCAGCCCGATCTGGCTTCGACAATCGATTACATGATCGCCTCGGAAGCTGCCGCTTCGCATGGTGGCCGACAAGCCGGGCTGAAGGCCGCCCGTGACGCCTTTTATCGTGGTGACATCGCGCGAACGATCGCCGACTATCATACCGCGCAGGGCGGATGGGTCACCTTCGAGGATCTGTCAGGTTACAAGCCAGCGTGGGAACCGGTCTTTTCGCAGTCCTTTCGCAATCACGAAGTCTATTCCTGCGGGCCATGGTGCCAGGGGCCTGTTCTCTTGCAAGCGCTCAAGCTGCTTTCCCGGACCGGGATCGAGGGACTGGCACATAACTCTTTCGAGTACATCCATCTGCTTGCAGAGGTGCTGAAGCTCAGCTTCTGTGATCGAGAACATTTCTACGGCGATCCGCGGTTTGTCGATGTGCCCCTGGAAACCCTTCTTTCGGACGATTACGCGGATCGCCGGCTAGCCCTGATCGACAGGGACAAGGCCTGGACCGATCTGCCGCCGCGTGATCCCGCCCTGACCGGCACCAACCAAGCCCGCCTCGTCGAGGCATCGGAGGGTGAAACGCCCCCGGCGCATGACACATCGTTTGTTGCGGTTTTCGACCGCTATGGAAATGCCTTTTCCGCAACGCCCAGCGATGTGTCCAGAGACACGCCCATCATTCCGGGCACGGGGATTTGCCCTTCGTCACGCGGGTCGCAATCCAGGGTCGAACCCGGGCACCCGTCTGTCGTGGCGCCCGGAAAGCGGCCCAGACTCACACCGAATCCGGCGATGGTGCTGGACACCATGGGAAGGCCCGTCCTGGCGCTGGGTTCGCCGGGCGCCGACGTGCAGTCGCAGGCCATGTTGCAGGCGCTTCTCAACTGCATGTTGTTTGGCATGAATCCGCAGGAAGCCGTCGAGGCGCCGCGCTTCGCCACCTTCAGCTTTCCGTCGTCGTTTGCGCCGCACAGCCACTTTCCCGGACGTTTGTCGTATGAGGCGCGCATCGAACCCGATGTCGTCGAGAAACTCGGCGTTGCCGGGCACGACCTTTTTGCCTGGCCGAGTTCGGTCTGGCGCGCAGGCGGCGTGTGTCTTGTCGCGAAAGACCACGAAACGGGCGTGGTTTCTGCAGGCGCCGACCCGAGGCGCGAAAGCTATGCACTCGGAACATAACCACATCAACCAGCAGGAGGACATCATGTCAGAACGCTTCAACCGACATCAGCTACCCACCCGCAGAACCGTGCTTGCCGGCGGCCTGAGTATGGCCGGGTCCGGGCTCTTGCTTGGTGCCTCGGCCTCCCCGGCGCATGCGCAGGGCGTCATCCAGATGGGTTCGGCGAGCCTCGGCTCGACTGGTTACGTCATCATCGAAACGCTGTCGGCGGTCATCAACCGTTTTTCCGACCCTCCGCTGCGCACATCCTCGATGTCGACGGGCGGCGGCGCCGAGAACATGCACCTGCTTGGCGAGGGAATCATCGAACTCGGCCAGACAACCTCGTCTGACTGGGCGCCTGCCTTGGCAGGCATGCCGCCATACGGCCGCCCGATCGAGCTCAACCAGATGTTCTCCTACATGGTCTGGAGCCCGGCTCCGTTCGTGTCCGCGGACTCCGACATCCAGTCGCTCGAAGACTTTGCTGGCCGTCGCTTCTCTGCCGGATCTGCCGGTGGGTCTGCGAATGCCCTCTGGACCACGATTTTCGAAACCATGGGCATTCTCGATCAGATCCGCTTTACCCATCAGGGTTGGCGCGAAACCTATGATGCGTTTCAGCGTGGCCAGATCGAGGGTTCGGTTGCCATTCTGACCGTGGGCCAGCCGTCACCCCTGATCCAGGAACTGGAGGCGTCGACCAACATCCGGTTGCTGCCGGTACCGGATGAGCTGCTCGATGCGGCGGCAGAACTCAATCCCGGCGTGTTGAAGTTCCGGCTGACGCCGGACGCCTGGGGGACGGTGCCCGAAGAAATGTCGGTACCCGGCTATGCGGGCATTCTTGGCGCCCGGAAGGATGTCGATGCCGAAACCGGCTACAACATCACCAGGAGCATCTACGACAATTACGAGTTCGTTCAGGCCCAGTCCAACCTGACCCGGTATGTGGAGCCGGAATTCGCAACGGCGTATCTGATGCGTCGCATTCCGGTCAACGCCGGTGCAGCACAGTACTTCAAGGAAATCGGCGTCTGGCGTGACGAGCTGACAATCGCCGACCACTGAAGGCACAGCATGGGCCATGCCGCGTATCGCATGGCCCATGCTCTCGGGGCAGGAGGCAGGTATGGAACTTTCGCTATCGGGCAGGACGGCTGTCGTCACAGGAGCATCGCAGGGCATCGGCCTTGCGATATCAAAGGCATACGCTGATGCCGGGGCCACCGTCCTGATGGTGGCCCGCAATCAGCCCAGACTTGAAGAAGCAGCAGCCACCATAGGCAATGGGCGCGTCTTTACCTGCTCTGCAGACGTGTCGGGTGTTGAAGGATGCGATCGCATCAGGCAGGCCGTCGAAACGCAGCTTGGCCATTGCGACATACTTGCAAACAACGCAGGCTCGGCACGGCGTGGCCCCTTCG
>SKWP01000299.1 GCA_007128865.1 Paracoccaceae bacterium | reverse complement strand
GCAGGGACATGCAAGCAATTCGGGTGCCGCAGGCCCCTGGCGTGCGGCGGTGTCAAAAGCGCGCGGCTCATCCCGGTTTCAGGCGATGACTGACAGACCGGCCCCGCCTGCCGCGGCAAGGATAACCACCGCCCATGGCGGCGCCTTCCAGGCTGTCAGGGCCACGAAGCAGACCGCAGCAAGGGTGAAATCGCGCATGTCGCCGACCGCGCTGGTGAACACCGGGGAATAGAGCGCCGCGCCAAGAATGCCGACCACCGCGGCATTGGCCCCCTGCATCAGCGACCGGGCCGGCGCCAGCGTGCGAAACCGGTCCCAGAACGGCAGCACGCCGATGAGCAGCAGGAAGCCCGGCAGGAAGATCGCCGTCAGCGCCAGCGCCGCCCCCGCAACCGTGCCGACCGACGGGTCGAGCACCGCACCCAAGTAGGCCGCAAAGGTAAACAGCGGCCCGGGCACCGCCTGCGCCGCCCCGTATCCGGCAATGAAGGCGTCGGGGGTGACCCACCCGGTCCGGACGACTTCGGCTTCGAGAAGCGGCAGCATCACATGCCCGCCACCAAAGACCAGCGCACCGGCGCGATAGAACCCGTCGATCACCGCAAGACCGTGTGACCAGCCGGCAAGCATCGGCAGCCCGAACAGCAGCGCGAAGAACACGCCCAGCGCCCCGACCGCGACCAGGCGCGGCACCGGCATCGCCACATGCCCCCCCACCGCCGTTCCCGTGCCGCGCCCCAGCGCCAGCCCGGCAAGCGCCCCGAACAGGATCGCCGTCACCATCCCCGCAGCACCGGGCAGGAAGGCCAGCACCGCAACCGCACCGACGGCGATGGCGGCGCGTTCGCGGTCCGGGCACAGGCTGCGTGCCATGCCCCAGACGGCCTGCGCCACGATGGCTACGGCAACGATCTTGAGCCCGGCCAGGGCGCCGGTTCCCACCGGGCCGCTAATGGCCGCGGCCGTCAGCGCAAAAACCAGCAGGATCAGCGCCGAAGGCAGCGTGAATGCCAGAAACGCGGCCAGCGCGCCCAGCCATCCGGCGCGCATCAGGCCCAGCGCCAGCCCCACCTGCGACGAGGCCGGGCCGGGCAGAAACTGGCACAGCGCCACCAGATCGGCATAGGCAGCATCGCCAAGCCAGCGCCGCCGCACCACCAGTTCCTCGCGGAAATAGCCCAGATGCGCGATCGGCCCGCCAAAGGATGTCAGACCCAGCCGCAGGAAGACCGCAAGGACTTCCCCTGCACTCCCCTCGGCCGTGCGGTTTCCCGGTTCAGGTGGTTTCCCGGTCATCGCCCTTCCCCCCGCGCCCTGCCCGCAGGACGGGCAGGGTTACGGCCCGGTCTGCTTGCGCCGTCGCGCCGCGCCAAGCGCCAGCAGCGCCAGAAACAGCAGCATGTTCGCCGGCATCTCGAGACTGAAATCGAACAGCGAATGAACGCCGCCCAGCACCAGCGCCCCCAGACCCGCCGCCGGCATCGCCAGATGCGTGGTGCGTCGCACCAGCCTGCGCACCAGCGACACGCCGACCACCAGCGCCGCTATCACGGGAAGGGAACCGATGACCAGACCCAGCTCCACCCACAGCGTCAGATAGGTGCTGTGGGCCAGCAGCAGGCTGCCGTCGGGGTTCAGCCCCGGCTGGCGGAACAGCTCGAACGCAGGCGCAAAGGCATCCCAGCCGTAACCGGCCAGCGGGCGCGCCGCGATCATCGGCAGGATCTGTGCATAGATGTCTGCCCGCGATCCGGAATCGACCGAGATGAACAGCATCCGTTCGACCACGGCGGTGCCGCCCTGCGCCAGCGCAAGAATGCCGAAGGCCAGCACCACGGCGGCGGCTTCGGCCATGACCCTGCGGGGCGAAGCGCCGCTCTTGGCGCGCAGCACCAGCGCAACCGCCGCCACCGCAACCAGCGTTGCCGCCGCACCCAGCCGCGACCCCGTCGCCGCCAGCGCCGCGCCGATCACCGCCACCGCCACCCAGACCGCGGCAATCTCGACATTCTCGGCCGAAAGCAGATGCCGCCCCCGGGACTGGCGGATGCGCGGACCGCGGGCGCGTTCGACGCTCAGCGCGATGCCGAGCACCACACCGAAGCCCAGAAAGGTCGCAAAGGAGTTTCGATTGACAAAGGTGCCGGTGGCAACGCCCTGATAGCCCGGCTTTTCGCCCCAGGGCACATAATCGCCCAGCAGGTTCAGCGCCACCAGCGCCCAGACCGCATGCGCGACGATACCGAAAAAGATCAGCCAGCCCAGCCGTTCGGCCCGTGCCGCCTGCCCGCCGGCCTCGAGCGCGAGGGCAAAGAAGGCCATGTAGGCCAGCACCCGCAGCGCACCGGCAAGCGTGGCCGTCGGCAACACGCTGATGCTGGCCGGCGGCTCGACAGGCAGCGCCGGCAGATGCAACCCGGCCCGAAACAGCCCGGCCAGCGGCAGGCCCTGCAGCAGGATGAAGAACAGCACCGGCAGCACCAGCAGAAACGGCGCGCGGTGCCGCATCAGCTGCAACGGCCGGCCAGGGTCCAGCCGCGCGCCGCGCAGCATGTAGGATGTCGTGGCCAGCAGGATCAGCGCGCTCAGCACCAGCCACCACACCATCGGCAGGCTTGCCTGGGGCACCGGCGCGGCGATGACCAGCGCCACCAGAAAATAGCCGGTGCGGTCGTTCATCCGGCTGTACCCTCCCGAACGGCTGCCACCCTGTGTCTGGGTGCGGGATCGTCCAGGCGAAGAGGTATCGAAGGCAGTCAAGTCGCAATCCCCTAGAGACAAAGGTATCAAACGATACTGATTGTTTACGCAGGATGACAATGCCCAGCGGATAGCCGCATTGAGGCCGGGCGGCAAGCGCTTCGGTGCCTCGGGCGCCTCGCCGGGACGGTCAGCACGCTTGCGGTGTGCGATCTGCAGCGATATGCCGGCCCGGCACCCCGTCAGAAAGCAAGTTCCGTGTCAGAACCCGACCGACCGCAGCTCTACCTCGTCACCCCGCCTGCCTTTGACCCCGATGCCTTTGCCGGCCGGCTGGCGGCCGTTCTTGATGCGGTGCCGGTTGCCTGCCTGCGGCTTGCCATGGCCAGCCATGATGCCGACAGCGTGGCCCGCGCCGCCGACCGGCTGCGCCCGCTGGCCCATGACCGGGACATACCGATCGTGATTGCCCGCCACCGCCAGCTGGTGCAGCCGCTGGGGCTGGACGGGATCCATCTGGAAGACGGCCAGCGCCGGGTGCGCGAGACCCGCAAGGCGCTGGGTGCAGATGCCATCATCGGCGCATTCTGCGGCACAAGCCGCCATGACGGTCTGGGTGCGGCAGAGGCCGGCGCCGATTACGTCGCCTTCGGGCCGGCAGGGGCAACGCCGCTGGGCGACGGAACGGTGGCCGCGCACGAGCTGTTCGCCTGGTGGTCGGAAATCATCGAGATCCCGGTCGTGGCCGAGGGCGCGCTGACCGTCGCGCTTGTCGAAACCCTGGCGCCGGTGACGGATTTCCTTGCCGTGGGCGAGGAAATCTGGAACGCGGAGAACCCCGTTTCGGCACTGCGCGCGCTTCTGGCGCCGCTGGGCTGACAGCCGAAAACGCCGGGGCCACAGGGCCGGGCAAGACGGCTCAGCCCGCTGCCTGCCTGCCCGCCCGCGTCAGCGCGCCGCGCACCGCGGCCTCGCAACGGGCGGCAAGGGCCTTGCGGTCGGCAAGATCACGCACCGCGACCGGTTCGTGAAACACCAGCTCGACCCGCCCCTGCCGCGACACGGCCAGCACCTGCGCCAGATGCGCACCCAGCGCCATGTCGCCCCACCAGCCATAAAACCGCGCATCCCGCCCCGGCGGCGCGTGCCAGATCAGCGTCACCGGCTGCACCTGCAGGACATCGCGCAGATCGTCGGCCAGAAAGGCGGCAAACAGGGTGGATTTGAATGGCAACACCCGCCGCCCGTCGCTGCTGGTGCCTTCGGGAAAGAACAGCAGCCGGTGGCCGGCCCGCAGCCGGGCCTCGAACAGCGCCCGATGCACCTGTGCCTCGCGGCCGCGCCGGTTGATGAACACGGTGCCGGAAGCCCGCGCCATGATGCCGATGCCGGGCCAGCCGGCGACTTCGGACTTGGCGACGAAATAGACCCGCTGCGCCGCATTCAGCGCCAGGATATCCAGCCACGAGGCATGGTTGGCCACCAGCGCGCCGCGCCCCGTCATCGGCCGGCCGCGCCGCTGCCAGCCGATGCCGAGGATTGCCAGACACAGCCGCGAGACCACGACGTTGACGCAGGCACTGACCGGCCTGCGCAGCCCGAAGAACGGCCATTCAGCCAGCCGCAGTACCGCCAGCAGGATCACGCCCAGGCCAATCAGCCCCACCAGCCCCGCGCCCCGCAAGCCGGCGCGCAGCCATCCCGCCACACCGATGCGCGCCGGTTCGGGCGGCGGTTCGGGTGATCTCCAGGTCACGGGCCGTCGGCGCCGTCGCCGCCATCCTCGCCCGGCCCGACCGATCGGGCATCGTGCCGGCGGGTGTAGAAGCCGCGATGCTTTTCCGACATCGCCGCGGTGTCCATGAGCAGGCATACATCGGTGGTGTTGAAGGCATGATCGACAAAGGCGCCTTCGCCCACAAAGCCGCCCAGACGCAGATAGGCCCGGATCAGCGCCGGCATCTGCTGCATCGCCGCCCGGCGGTCCAACGCCTCGGGCGCGACCAGATCCATCGGTACGAACACCTCGGGCCGGGCCCGCACCCGCAGCGCCGGCGGCGCAAGATGGTGATGGTGAAGCCAGGCCAGCGGCATCCGCAGGGCCTGCACATCGGTACCGTGAAACGAGGCAACGCCGAACATCACCTCGATCCCGCGCGCCAGCACGTAATCGGCCAGCCCCGACCACAGCAGAAACATGGCCGCGCCGCCGCGCAGGTCGCGGCGCACGCAGGACCGGCCCAGTTCCACCAGCCGCCGGCCCGAGGCCCGAAGCGGCCCGAGATCATATTCCTCTTCGGAATAGAAGCGCCCTGCCCGCGCCGCGCCATCCTCGGTCAGCAGCCGGTAGACGCCCGCGACATGGTCCAGCCCGGCAGGATCGCAACGGCTGTCGACCAGCACCAGATGGTCGAAAAAGGGGTCGAGCGCATCACGCTCCAGCCGGCCGGCATGATCCACCAGCGGGCCGTCGCCGCCCAGTTCCTCGACGAAAACCGCATAGCGCAGACGCTGGGCGCCCAGAAGATCGGCCTCGCTCCGCGCGAGGCGTACCCGGAAATGCGCATCGCTGACGATCATGTTAACCGTTTTCCAAGTTTCGCGGGGTTATGCCTAGTAAGGGCTGGCGCCATTCCGCGCAACACCGGCGGCCGACCCTGCAAGCTGCCATCGGCATTGGCAGCCGCGCCGGCAATGGCGATACTGGGGGTCAGCCCGCGTCCTCCGCAACCGGGGTCAGGCCAATGCAACGCCCGTCGACCACGACCTTCCCGACCTCGCGGAACATCACCGTGACCCGCGCACCGATCTTGCTTTGCACCTGCCCCGTCCCCCAGTCCGGGCGGGCGGGATTGCGCACCAGCATGCCAGGCTCCAGCACCGGGTTCAGATCGTCCTCGCTGCCCATGACCGCCTCCCTGCCGAAAGGAACGCCGGAATGAATGCCCGCGCCCCCAGCCCCTGCCTGCACGAACTGGTTGCAGCGCGCATCTGCCACGATCTTGTGAGCCCTCTGGGCGCGATTGGCAACGGGCTGGAACTGCTTTCGATGGCCGGCGGCGACGGCGGCGGCGGCGAAACCGGGCTGATCGGTGAAAGCGTGGCGCTTGCCACGGCGCGGCTGAAGCTGTTGCGTCTGGCCTTCGGCCCCGCCGGGGATGACCGCGACCTGCGGAAAACGGAAACCGCCGGCATGGTGGAGGCCCTGCAAACGGCGCTGCGGCTGCGGCTGGACTGGCAGGTGACCGGCGATCCGACGCGCCCGGAAATGCGCTGCGCCTGTCTGGTGCTGATGGGCCTTGGCGCATCGCTGATACAGGAGGGTTCGGCCACCGTGGCCCGCGATGGCAGGGGCCAATGGCAGATCGAAGGCCGGGCAAGGCGGATTGCCGATGCTTCCGGCCTGTGGGCCATCGCCGACGGCAGGGCCGAGGCGCCCGCCGATCTGGCCGCGCGGCTGGTCCATTTCGCGATCCTTCCGCAAGCCCTTGCGGCAGCGGGCCGCCGGCTTGCCGTGACCCACACGGAGGCCGGCCTGTCCCTTTCGTTCTGAGGCATGGACTGAACGCCACGCCGCACGTCACCATCCCGGTCCGAACACACCGGCCATCGCGCATCCACGCAGGCCATTGCCGGCCGTTGCGCCGGAAGGTTGATACCGCTTTCTGTCGCCCGGTCACCCCGGCAGGCTGCCGTCCCAGTCCAGCACCGCCTGCCCGGCGGTCATCCCGTGCCCGGCCCGGTCAAGGCGCAGATAGGCAATCGCACGCTTGCCGCTGACCGTATGCAGCCGGCCCGCCGCCTTGCCCTCGGCGTTGACAATCTCGCTGCCCGACACGGCCTGCCCCGAAACCACATCGACAACCGCCAGCCCCTTGCGCAACTCGGTCTTGTGTTTCATCCGCGCGGTCACCTCCTGACCCACATAGCAGCCCTTGCGGTGATCGACCCCGTTCAGCCGCTCGAAGCCGGCCTCGAGGATGAAAGTCTCGCCGGGGATCAGCTCGTGCCCGGTCTCGGGGATGCAATGGGCAACGCGCAGCGCATCCCAGTCGATCGCGGCAGGGCCGCCGGGCTGCGCGGAATAAAGCCGCCAGCCAAGCGCCGGGTGCCGCGGATCGGCGACAGCGCCCTCGGGCGCCGGCCCCAGCCCGCGCTGCACATGCAAACCGGCCGGCGCAATCGCCACATCTGCCCGCAGCCGGTACAAGGCCAGGCGCTGCATCACCGCTTCGGCAATGTCGTCGCGCACATCGAGCAGGATCGCTTCGCCTTGCTCGATCAGGAAGAAATCGGCCAGATACTTGCCCTGCGGAGTCAGCAGCGCGGCATGAACAGCGCCCTGTTTCAG
>SKWP01000094.1 GCA_007128865.1 Paracoccaceae bacterium | reverse complement strand
GCCTCGACAGCGGTCGGGGTCTATACCGAGGAAACCATCAGTGACCTGATCACATGGGCCTTCAACATCGACGCCTATCCCGATGCCGTGACGATCCTGCCCGAAGGCGGAACGCGCCAGATCGTCACCTCCGTCGGGCTTGAACGGCTGGATTTCGTGGGCCAGGCCGATCAGGGCACGCATTACACCGTTGCCGACAGCCGCATCGTGTCGGTTTCCGAAGACGGGCTGATCACCGCGCTGGCCGAGGGCGAAACGACCGTCACCGTTGTCCATGCCTTTGGCGAGGATACGATCCGCGTATCGGTCGCGGCGCCCGTGGCCGGCGATGCGGTGGCGCTGGGCCCCGAGGGCGGGATCATGCGCACCGACTCCGGCGTCGAACTGGCGCTGGGGCCTGGGCAGGTGCCCGCACCGCAGACCTTTACCATCACCGACGAGGACGTGGCCGAGGCGATTGACGCGGCCGAGGCGCTGCCAGAGGGTTTCGATGCCTTCTCGGTCTTCAGCTTCGAACATGACGGCCCGCCCGTGGCCGGCACGATGCAACTGGGCATCGACACCGGCGGCGATCTGGACGAAGGCGACGAAGTGGCCTTTTTCCATCTGGTCGAATTGCCGCTCGGCCCCGATGGCGAGATGCGCAAGGCCTGGGCCGTGATCGACACCGGCCGCGTCGATGCCGACGGTATCGCGCGCACCACCTCGCCGCCCTTCCCCGGCTTTTCCGAACGGGGCACGGTGATGGCGGCGCGGGTCTCGGTGCCGGTGCAGGCGGTGCGGGTGCAGGCCCCCGATGTGGCGCTGGCAACCACGGCAATCGTGGGCGCCACCTTCCTGACCGCCCTTGGCCCTGTGGGCTTCATGGCGGCAACGCTGGTCGCGGGCACGTCGCATGCCTTTCTGCTGGCCCCGCGCACGATGGAGCGCGCCAATCTCGAAGCCTATTACGAGGTCGCAGGCTTTACCGAAGACGGGCCGCGCGCCAGCCTCGAGGTGGAACTCGATGGCACGCTGGAAACCGACAGTTTCCGCATCCGCCCGGCCGAGGGCGAATTCCCCGATTATGTGGACAGCGGACTTGTGCCGGCCCAGACCGCGCAGGCGCAGACCAGCCCCATGATCCGCGACATCGCGGTGGATTTCGACCGCCCGAACCTGCCCACCCGGCTGACCCTGACCGGCACGCTTTTCGCCAATGAGGACGCGCTGGAAACCGAAGGCAGCTTTGGCGAGGACGACCTGCGCAGCGCCCGCATCCGCGTGATCTATGGCGAGCAGGAACGGTTCATCTACGGCGACGAATTCGCAAATGTCTCGATCACGGCGGGCGGCGATACCGGGTTCCGGTTCACCAATTCGATCACCTTCGATGTTCCGCGCTCGCTGATCCTGCCCTATGCCAGCTTCATCGTCGAACGCCCGGCCCTGAATGCCAGCGTCAACCCGGGCGAACCGTGGCCTGATGGCACACCCTTCATCGGCTCCAACCCGGTGCAGGTGCGCAACGAGGGCGGTTACGGCTTTGTCGCCGATGCCCGTGACGGCCAGTTCGGGTTGACGGTGGTCGATACGCGCATCCCGGGGGAAGATGGCGAAGACAGGACAGTCCTGTTCATCCCGTTCCACGAAGGTCAGGGCGGCATCGTGCGCGATCTGATCGCCTCGCGCGATCTGGCGCTGGTCTTCGCACAGACTGGCGACGGTATCTTCGTGCTCGACGCCTCGATGATGCGCTGGTCATCGGCGGGCGGGTTGCAGCCGCTTTCGGGCCGCGTGCAGATCCCCGGCGGCGGGGTCTCGGCCATGACGCTCTCGCCCGAAGGCGACCGGCTGTTCATCGCCGCGCGCGACCGCATCTGGCAGATGGACCTCAAGCCCGGTTCGTCGCATTTCCTCGAACCGCGCGCCCTGCCCGCGCAACTGCCCGTCGCCGATACATGGCTGACGCAATTCCTGCTGGACGCCGGGCTTGGCGGCCAGATCGACAGCCTTGCCGTCAGCGCCGACGGCACGCGGCTGTTCGTCGTGGTGCCCGATGCCGATTCCAGCGCCAACGGCAATCCGGCGGACAGGGCCGCGATCCATGTCATCAACGTCGATCAGGCGGATCTGACACGCGATCCCGACGATGTTCCCGTGGCCTATGGCGAACGCATCGCGATCAACGCCACACCGCAACAGACCGGTTCGCGAACCTTCCAGTCCTTCGAGACGTCGGGGGGTGCCATCGTGCTCGGCGGCGACCCGCGCCGGATCATCGGCACCCCCCGTGCCGACCGGATGGTGGTTCTGGCAGAGCATGATCATGTCAACGGCCTCAAGCAGATCATCATCCGCGACAACCGCGCCGACAGCTTTCTTGTCAGCGTCGAGAATGTCATGGCCTCGCAGCCGCAGGTTCTGGCCGACCGGCAGGACCGGCAAGCTGCCCCGGGCTCGCTGCCGCCTGGCCTCGCCCTGAACCCGGCCGAAGTCTACAGCAACTACGCGCTCTTCAACCGCACCAGCGGCACCGCCTTCGACCTTGAGATCCAGCGCGCCGGCGATATCGTGTTCCTGCCCGACATGACCTATGGCTTCATCGTCGACCGGGGCAAACGGTTCCTGCGCGACAGCAACCAGCAATCCGCGGTCGAGAATTCGGTGCAGGTGGGCGCCAAGATCGGGGTGATCCGCGATCCGCTGTCGCTGTTCTCCTCGGCCGAGGTGCCGGGCGGCGGGGCGCAGTATCTGGGCGCCACCACGCCTATTCCCGGCGCGTATCTGGAACGCGCGGCACTCAGCGGCGATGCGGACAAGCTTTATGTCGCCTATGGCAACACCGGCAACGTGCTGGTGTTCGATGTGGACGAACTGATACGCCGGGCCGAGGGCGGCGGCGACATGAACCGCACCGTGCCGCTGGACGACGCGCGCCGCGACACCGGCACCCCTGTCAACCTGCGCCCGCTCGACATCACGACGATGAGCCGCTTCATCGATGTTCAGCCTCACGGCTCGCTGTTTCTTGATCCGGTGCTCGACCAGGTGGTGACCTTCGGCGATGGGCAGGGGGAACTGACGCTGTCATGGAGCTTCGAGGCCCCGGACCGGATCGGCGCGACCACGGGCGTGCGGATGCCCGCTGTGTCGAAGCTCTATGTCTCGACCCTGCCGCGCGGCATGGGCCTTTTCCCTGACGACCCCTCGCGCAAGAGCGAATTCGACACGCCCGAGGCCCGCGACGCCTTTGCCGACGACCTGAACCGGGGCCGAATATTCACGACGCCGGGCGCAGGGCTGTTGCGCGGCCACGGCTATGTCGTGACCGCCGACGGCAGCCTGATCGAAACCGGCCGGCTGGAGGATATCTCGCGCGTCGAGGTGACCTTCGACCCGAATTATCTGGAGGCGCTGACGGCTGGGCAGAACTTCTTCTGGGGGGTGGAGGTGCCTGCTACCGGCGCGCGCGGCAGCGAGACCTTCGAAACCGCCGCCCGGCCGACAGATACCGAATTCGGCCCGGTCACGCTGCTGACCCATGGCGCGCAGTTCTGGCCTGACGATTTCCGGCTGGATTTCGGCGACGGCCGCTTTGACACGCCGGCCGAATTCGCCGCCCTGGGGGAACTGATCAACCGCGCCGCCGGCGGCGGCGTGGTGCTGCATTACGACAAGCGCAGTGGCGAATGGGTCAACCTGCTGACGGGCGAATCCGGCGCCTCGGCCCTGCGCCCGGGCGAGGCGGTGACGCTGCTGACCGACTGGGCGCGGGAAAGCAACATCACCGACAGCGGCTTTTCTGAGGCCGCGGCCGATGCCACCTTCGCCGCGCTGATGCAGCTTGACGCCGACACCGGCGGTGCGCTGCTGCAATCGCCGCTCCATTTCGTCGGGCAGGACCGCGGCGCCGTGGTCAACAGCGAGATCATCAAACGGCTGGGTTTCCACCGCCCCGACATTACCGGCATCCACAAGACCACCATAGACCCCCACGACAAGGGACAGGACAGTCTCAACATTCCGCTGCAAAGCCTTGTCACCTTTACCAAGACGATCAACGACGCGCTGACGGCGGTGAATACGGTGGCAACGCTCGCCTTCGGCGCCTCGGGCAATGTGGCAGGCGCGGCCGCGGCCGCTTCGATGGTGATCAAGCAGCGCGCGCTGTCCAAGGCGCTGGACAAGGTGATCAAGACCGCAGACCGCTTCGGCATCAAGATCTCGACCATCGAATTCGGCAAGTTCGACGACCCCGAGATCGTGCGCTGGTCGAACATCGGCTTTGCCGACAATTACTTCCAGACTGCCGCGGCCACCGGGAACGACCCGTTCGGCCTGGGCTTCACCTTTTCGATGAACGGCCGGGAACTGGATGATTTCGACCTGAACCTGGACCTGACACAACATGCCTCGGGCTTCGGTAGGGACGATTTTCTTGAAATCGGGGGCCTGACGCTGCCCTTCAGCACCGGGCTGGGCGGGCCTTCGGCCCGGGCGCTGGCGTGGTATGCCGGCACCGCCCATACCGGCATCACGGCCTTCCTTGGCACCGACATCTGGCGCAGCAACGCCAAGGTCGGCCAGACGGTCGAGGTTCTGGGCTACACCTTCGAGCAGCTTGAACGCCATGACGCCCGCGGCTGGTATGCGGTTGCCCCGCTAGACCTGAATTCCGGCCCTGCCAACGCCGCCGTGACCGGCCGTGTGGCCACCAATCCGGGCGCGGCGCTGCCGGGCTTCCTGCGCGAGGGCACCGGCACCGGCTGGTTCTATTCCTGGGCCGGGGGCGGTGACAGTCATCGACCGGCGGCGGGCGCAGGCACTCCGCCCGCGGGCGGCGACGTGACCGCGCCCCCGAGCATCTTCAACGGCGATTTCGAACTGGGCACCAAGCAATCGCTGGCCGCCATGCTGCTCAGTCAGGTCAAGATCGATGATTTCCTCGGCATCCTGTCCGACCAGGCGCAGTTTCTGGAGGGCCGCAAGGCCAACCTGATGCAGGAACGGCGCGATATCCTCGAAGACCGCGACATCCCGCAGGCGCTGCGCGAATCCCTTGCACGCGAGAAGGTCGAGGAAATCGGCGCCGTTCAGGTCGAACTGGACAAGACGCTCGCAAAGGAACGCGAATCGCGCTCGATCCTGTCGGGCAAGGCCTCGGGCTTCGGCCGCTTCCCGTTCTCCTATCAACTGCCCGGCTATTCCTTCCACGGCGGTTATGGCTTCGAATTCGGCATCCGCGAATTCGGCATCGATCTGGCCACCGATCTGGCCGGGTTGTTCGTGCTGGAAACCAACCCGCTCGCCATCGCCCGACCGATCCTCAAGCAGGCTTTCGACGCCTATGCCGGCGCGATGGTCGACAAGGTCATCAAGAATGCGCAGATCGAATCGCTGCTGGAGTCGATGCCGAACAAGAGCACCGCCTCGCGCGAATGGATCGAAGAGCAGCTTCTGGACGACGAGAGCGAGATTTCGCAACGGGCCGCATTTCAGTTGGGTGTGCTGAAGCAGATCGATTCGCTGATCGTCAATCTCGGGCTGAAGCAGACGATCCTAGCCAACATGCCCGAGGGTGAACGGTTTGCCGAAGATGCCGATGTCAGCGTCGGCGGCCTGATCGCCGCCGCAAGCAGCGGCAGCGCCTCGGTCGAGCAGTTCCAGAGCTATTTCTCGGCCGCCTTCGATGCGCTCTTCGCCGAACAGCTTGACGCGATCACCGCCAGCGACTTCGCGCTGCTGATGGGCGGGCAGGAGGTGCTTTCGATCGTTGCGCGCAGCCTGCTTCCCGAGGGTGTACTGGCCGATTTCGTCGATGACGTGATCCGCGACATCGCGAAATTCGACCGCATTGCCCACAACCGGCTGTGGATCCCCCAGACCGGCGCGAATTACCTGACCTTCGACACCCGCGCGCCGCTGGTGATGACGCCCGATGCCGGGGTCGATGTGTATTTCGTGGAGCCCGGAACCGATGTGCGCACCGTCAGCGCGCCCACCGATAGCGGGGTGCTGCATCACGAGCGGGTCAGCTTTCCGCAAGGGGTGTTGCGCCAGACCACCCATGCGGTCGAGGTGCCCGATCATCTGAAGGGCCGGATGGTGACGATCATCCTCGCCAATACCGGGCTGGAAGGCGACGAGCATGATTTCGACCTCGCCCCGCCGCCCGGGCCGGAATTTCAGGACATCCGCACCTTTCTGGCCCAGTCACTGCGCCCCGAAGCAGCCGTGGCGCAGTCGATCAGCCAGCTTTACCTGCTCGACAACATCGCGCTTGCCGCCGCCCAGCCGGGCGCCGGGCAGCCGCTTCAGGTCATCGCGGGCACGGGCGAGGCGCTTCCCATCGGCCCCGACAGCGCAAGGCCGCTCCTGCGCGCCGCGCTCGCCGCCTGGGCCGGCACCGGCCTTCTGTCAGCGGGCGAGATCGAATCGCTGGAAGATCTGGAACTGGAGGTCGCAAACCTTGACGGCTCGCTCTTGGCGCTGGCCGGAGACGGGCGCATCACGCTTGATGCCACGGCCGCCGGCCATGGATGGTTCATCGATGAAACGCCCGCGGATTCGGTGGAATTCCTCGGCGCGACAATCGATGGCCACAAGGTCGCGCTTGTCGGTCCCGCAGCCGGCGCGATCGACCTGCTTACGGTGCTGACCCACGAGATGGGCCATCTGCTGGGCCTGCCCGACGTGCCCGCAGCCGCCGGGGCCGAACGGATGATGACCGAGACAATCCAGCCCGGCATTCGCAGGGTCATCACCGACGACGACATCGCAGCCCTTGCCGCCCTGCCGCGCGGGCCGGGCACGCAGCATCACGTCGCACTGCAGGCGATGGGCGCGCTGCCTGTCAACACCGGGTTCGAGAATGCCGATTTCGCCGCCGGCCTGTCGGGCTGGGCAACCACCGGCACGGTCGAGGCGACCGCCGATGGCGCGCTCTTGCGCGAGGTTGGCGACGGCAGCTTTACCGGCCTGTCGCAGGGCTTTCTGGTGCCCGACGCGGCCACCCGAATCCGCCTGACCCTGTCGGATATCGTTCTGGGGCAGGACGCCGGCCGCGCCCCCGACGCGCTTGAGATCAGCCTGTTCGACTACGCCACCG
>SKWP01000336.1 GCA_007128865.1 Paracoccaceae bacterium | reverse complement strand
GCCGCCGCGCTGGGCCATCGCCGCAGCGGGCTGGCGGGGCAGAACTGTACCGATTTCCTGCACCCCGACGATGCCGCGCCGGTGGCCGAAGCGCTGGCGCGGCTTGCGCTGAATGCACCTGTGGCGCCGTTTCTGGCGCGGCTTCGCAACCGGGATGCCGGATACCTTTGGCAGGAATGGACAGGCTTCCAGACCAGCGATGGCGGCCTTGTGCGGATCGAGTTGCGCGATCCCGGGCAGGGCCGGCGCGCGGCCCGCCATCTTGCGCGCACGCAGGAGATTTCGGGCGTCGGCAGCTGGGAGATCGACCTGCGCACCCATGAGGTCTACTGGTCCGACGCCACCCATCGCATTCACGAGACCAGCCCGGTGCGGTTTACCCCGACGATCCCGGATTCGCTGCTGTTCTATCCCGAAGACGTGCGCCCGCAGGTGGCCGGGGCGCTTGACCTGCTGATCGACGCGGGTACGCCCTTTGAGATCGAGGTGCCCTTTGTCACCGCCCGGGGCCGGCATCGCTGGATCAGATCCACCGCCGCGGCCGAAGCCGGCGATGGCGGTTTCCGGGTGATCTATGGCACCTTTGCCGACATCACCGAGGAACGCGAGATGCGGCTGCAGCTGCAGTGGCTGGGCGATGTGGCGCGGCGCACCGAAAACCTTGTCATCATCGCCGATCGCGAAGGCCGGATCCGCTGGGTCAACGCCGCCTTTACCGCGCACACCGGCTACAGCTTTGAGGAAGCCTATGCGCAAAAGCCCGGCGCGCTGCTGGGCTGCCCCGAAACCGACCCCGAGGCCCGGCGCATCCTGAGCGATGCGATCCGCGACGGGCGCGCGGCCCGCTGCGAGATCCTCAACAGCACCAGGGACGGCACCCGCTATTGGGTCGATGTCGATATCCAGCCGACCCATGACGAGGCCGGCATCCTGACCGGCTTCATCGGGGTGCAGACCGACATCACCGAACGCAAGCGCCAGGAGCAGGAAATACTTGCCGCCCGCAACCGCCTGCAGGCGACGCTGGCGGCGATGCCCGATCTGGTGCTGGAAATCGACGCCGACGGCCGCTTTACCGGGGCGCATTGCAGCAAGCCCGAGCTGTTGATGGTGCCGGTGGATGATTTCCTGGGCCGGACGGTGGAGGACGTGCTGCCGCCCGATCTGGCCGGCCTTGCCCGCAAGGTGATGGCCGAAGTGCAGGAACACGGGCATTCGCGCGGGCACCGCTATTCCATGCGCAATGACGAGGGTGAGCGGTGGTTCGAGCTTTCGGCGGCACTGCGGCCGGCCGATGACGGCCTCGAACGGCCGGGCTGCGTTGTGGTGGCGCGCGACATCACCGCCTACCGCCGGCGTGGCGAGACCCTGCGCAAGCTGGGTTATGTCACCGAAAACATGAGCAATGTGGTGATCATGACCGATCCGCAGGTGCGGATCACATGGGTCAACCCGGCCTTTACCCAGGCGTCCGGCTATACCCTGGAGGAAGCGCTGGGGCACAGGCCCAGTACCCTGCTGGGCATCGACAAGACCTGCCCGGACGAGCTTGAGCGCCTGCGCGTGACCCTGCGAAAAGGCCAGTCGGCGCGGGCCGAATTCCGCTGCCGGCGCAAGGACGGCCATCTTTACTGGACCGATGTGAACGTGCATCCGCTGCGCGACGATGCCGGCGTGCTGCAGGGCTATGTTTCGCTCGAAACCGACATAACCGAGCGCAAGGCCGCGGCCGAACGCACCGAGGCCGCGAACCGCCGGCTTGCCGCAACGCTTGATGCGCTGCCCGACCTGCTGCTGGAGCTGGATGCCGACGGGCGCTGTATCGCTTGTCATGCCGGCGGCGCCGCGACCGGGGCGCTGGCCCCCGAACGCCTGAACGGTGCCCTGCTGGAAGAATTCCTGCCGCCCGAGGTTGCCCGCCAGCATCGCGCGATACTGGCCGAGGTCGATGCCCGCGGCCGCAGCGCCGGGCATCAGTTCCGGCTCGACGGGGCGGGCGTGCCCGGCTGGTACGAGGTTTCGGCAACCCGGCTCGCGGCGGGCGATGCCCGCGGCTATCTGGTCGCGATCCGCGATGTCACCCAGCGGGTGAAGGCCGAACAGGCGCTGCACTATCAGACCGACCTGTTCCGCGCCATGTTCGAGCTGTCGCCGGTCGGCATGGTCCTGATCGACCCGGGCGGCTGCCGGCGGCTTGACGCCAACGAGGCGCTGCTTGCGGCCATCGGCACCGACAAGGCCAGCTTTCTGGCTTCTCCGAACACCAGTGTTGCCGCCGATCCCGACGCCCCCGAAATGGTTGCCGCCCGCGAGGCCATGCGCCGGGATGGCCGTTTCGGCCCGGTCGAAACCGATGTCCTGCGCGCCGATGGCAGCCGCTTTCCCGCCATCATCCGCGGCCTGCGGATCGAGGATGCCGAAGGCCGGCCGCTGTTCTGGCAACTTGTCGAGGATATCGGCGACCGCAAGCGGCAGGAGGCCGAGCGCGAGGCGCTTTCGCGTGCCATTGCCGAGGCGCGCAACCGGCTGGAAAACGCGCTCGAGGCGCTGCCGGATGCGGTTGTGGTGCTCGATCAGCACGACCGGATCGTGGCCGCCAACCAGACCTACCGGGCGCTGTTTCCCGAAGGCGTGCGCGCGGCGCTGGCCGAAGGGGCGGCCCTGGCGCCGATCCTGCGCGGGCTGGCTGCCGGCGCAGCAGGGCCGGGCGACCCCTGGCTGGCCGAGGAACTGGCACGGCTGGGCAATGTCGGCCGTCCGCTCGAGATATGCCATCCGGACGGGCGCTGGCTGCGCATGCTGGACTTCGGCACATCGGACGGTGGCCGCATCGGCGTGCGGATCGATGTCAGCGAACGGCGCCGCCACATCGCCGAACTGGAGGCCGCGAACGCCCGGCTTCAGCGTTCCCTCACCGCGCGCGACGAAGCCGAGCAGCGGCTGGCCGACATCATCCACGGTGCCGAGGTCGGAACCTGGGAATGGAACCTGATCAGTCACGAAAACATCATCAACGACCGCTGGGCACGCATCGTCGGGTACACGCCGGACGAGCTGAAGCCCATGACCATCGACATCTGGCGCAGGCTCGTGCACCCCGCCGACATGCAGCAGGCCGAAAGGCGGCTGGAACAGGTGTTTTCGGGTGCTGTCGTCCAGTTCGACTATGTGCTGCGAATGCGCCACAAGGACGGGCACTGGGTCTGGGTGCAGTCGCGCGGTCGGGTCGTCAAGCGCCGGCCGGACGGCGCGCCCGAGGTCATGGCCGGCGTCCATATCGATGTCACCGACCGTATGCGTGCCGAACAGCGCCTGGACGAGATCATCCGCTCCGCCGACGTGGGCACCTGGGAACTGGACATCGCCAGCGGCGCGAACATCATCAACGAACGCTGGGCGGGAATTCTTGGCTACCGGCTCGATGAACTGGGCGACATGACAGCCGACCGGTTCCGCGACATGGTGCACCCCGACGACCGCGCATTGCTGGAAGATATGGTGCCCGACCCGGTCATCGACGGCGACGAACAGACCGGTCCGCATGCCGAGATCGAAATCCGCATGCGCCATCGTGACGGGCATTATGTGTGGGTGCTGTCATCGGGGCGGGTGACACGTTTTGATTCCGAAGGCCGGCCGGCGGTCAAGGCCGGCATTCACATGGACATAACCGCCCGGAAGGAACAGGAAGCCGCGCTGCTGGAAAAGAACGCCGCACTTCAGACAGCGCTTGCCGAACGCGACGCGGCCGAACGGCGGTTCTTCGACATCGCCGCGGTCAGCCGCGACTGGTTCTGGGAAACCGACCCCAAGGGCCGCTTTGCCTTTGTGTCGGAAAGCTTCACGGCAGCCACCGGCGCCGCGCGCGGCAGCATCATCGGGCGCAGTCTTGCGGAACTCAGCACGCGCTACCGGTCCGACGGCGGAGAAGGCGACTGGGACGGGATCATGCAGTGCATCGAACGGCGCGAGGCGTTTCATGATTTCGTCTACAGCGTGCCGCGGCGCAAGGGCGAAACCCTGTGGGTTCGCGGCAGCGGCGCCCCGTTTCACGATCAGGAAGGCCGGTTTGCCGGCTATCGCGGTGTCGGTTCCGATGTCACGCCGCTGATGCAGGCAAAGGAACGCGCGGAAGAGGCAAACCATTCCAAATCCCTGTTCCTGGCCAACATGAGCCACGAAATCCGGACGCCGCTGAACGGGGTTCTCGGCATGGCCGAGTTGCTGGACGATGCGCTTGAGGAGCCTTCCCACAAGCGCATGATCGCCACCATCCGCGACTCGGGCGAGGCGCTGCTGAACATCCTCAACGACATCCTCGACATGTCCAAGATCGAGGCCGGCAAGCTGACGCTGGAACATATCCCCCTGCGCCCGGCCGAGCTCTGTGCCAAGGTTGAGGGGCTGCACAGCCTGCGCGCCCAGGAAAAGGGGCTGTCCTTTGCCGTCGTTGCCGGCACCGGCGCCGAGCGCATGCGCATCGGCGATCCGTACCGGATCCTGCAGGTGCTGCACAATCTGCTGAGCAATGCGATCAAGTTCACCGAACATGGCGAGGTTCTGGCCACCATGTCGGCCGCACCGGGTGCGCCGTTGCTGATCGAGGTGCGCGATACCGGCATCGGCATGTCGACCGAGCAGGTTTCGCGGGTGTTCGAGGATTTCGTTCAGGCCGACGGCACGGTGACCCGCCGTTTCGGCGGAACCGGGCTTGGCATGTCGATCGTCCAGCGCCTCATCGACATGATGGACGGGCGGATCGAGGTTCACAGCACACCGGGGCAGGGCACCACCATTCGCATCGAGCTGCCGCTGCCCGAGGCCGGCCCCGAGGCCGTCGAGCCCGGCAGCGCCGACGATTCCGGCCCAGGTGGCGGGCAGGCGCATGCCGGCGCGGCCGAGGTCGCCGGCCGGTCGCTGGCCGGGCTGCGGGTTCTGGCGGCGGATGACAACGGCACCAATCGCCTGATCCTGAATGCCATGCTGTCCAGCCTCGGGATCGAGACGGTGATGACCGAAGACGGCCGCCGCGCGCTGGATGCCTGGCAGCCCGGCAGCTTCGACTGTCTGCTGCTCGATATCTCCATGCCCGAGATCGATGGCCTGACCCTGCTTGCCGAAATCCGCGAGCGCGAGGCCAGCGCCGGGCTGCCGCCGACGCCGGCCGTGGCCATCACCGCCAACGCCATGGCCCATCAGGTCGAGCAGTACCTGGCGGCCGGCTTTGATGCCCATGTCGGCAAGCCCTTTCGCCGCGACGGGCTGGCAAAGGCACTGCGCGCCGTGATGGCCGATGCGGCTGCGCGCTGATCTGCCCGGCGGCAGCCGGCCGGCCTTGCCTTGTTGCCGCGGGGATGCCAAGGGGCGGTGATGGATCATGCGTTTTCGCCGATGCTGCCGGCCTCGCGCCCCAATGCCCCGGTGGTGCTGTGGCTGGTTGCCCTGACCGCGCTGCCCGAGGTGCTGTTCACCCTCGCCGGCAGCGGGCTGGTGGGCGCCGGCTGGCTGCGCGACTGGGCGCTGGTGCATGGCGCATTCTGGCGCGGTCTGCTGACTGACTGGCAGGCGGTCTATCCGTTCCAGCGCGAGGCGATGTTCCTCACCCATGCGCTGCTGCATGGCGGGCTTCTGCATCTGATCGGAAACATGGTCGTGGTGCTGGCGATCAGCGGCATCGTTGTGGCGCGGCTGGGGCAGTCGGGTTTTCTGATCCTCTATGTGGTGTCCGCCCTTGGCGGCGGTTTAGGCTATGCCCTGCTGTCCACCAGCCTTGCGCCGATGGTCGGGGCTTCGGGGGCGGTTTTCGGGCTGCTGGGTGCCTGGAAGTGCTGGGAATGGCAGGGGCGCCGGGCCGCGGGGGCACCGCTGGCGCCGGTGTGGCGGTTCCTTGCCGGGCTTGTGGCGATCAATGTGCTGTTGTGGGTGGCGCTTTCCGGCCTGCTGGCCTGGGAGGCGCATCTGGGCGGGTTTGTTGCCGGCTGGCTATGGGCCGCCTTTGCCACGCCCGGGGGGCGCCGGCGGTTCGGCTGAGCCGGCGCGGGTATCGCATCACGCCGCAGGTGCCCGCACGGCGCGGCGGCCTGCCAGGCCGGGGTCAGCCCAAAAAGGCCGGATCAGGCGGTTGCGCGCCGCCGGCGCCGCGCATCCTGCTTTGCAAAGATGCGCTCATACGCGGCCAGCAGCGCCGGAACCTGGTTCTGCCAGCAAAGCTCGCTGCGCACGCGCCGCAGCCCCTCGGCGCCCAGCCGTTCCCGCAGATCGGGCGAATCGATCAGTGTGGCGATGGCCTCGGCAAAGGCGCGCGGGTCGTTGCCGCGGGCATAAAGCGATGCCTCGCCGGCCGAAGCCCTGCCCTCGGTCAGGTCGAACTGCACCACCGGCTTGCCCAGTGCCATGTATTCGATCACCTTGTTCATGGTCGATATGTCGTTCATCGCATTGTGCGGGTCGGGGCTTACGCCGATGTCGCAGCTGTTGAGCACCTTGAGCAGCGCATCGCCGTAAAGCGGGCCGGTAAAGGTGAAATGCGCCTCAAGGCCGCGCCGGGCGACATCGGCGCGCATCCGTTCGAGCCCGGGTCCGAAGCCGACGATGGCGGCATGCACGGATTTTCCCATCGCGCCGACCAGATGATCGACGGCAGCAACCAGGAGGTCCATCCCCTCCTGCTGTCCGATCACGCCCACATAGCCCAGGATGGTCTCGGCCCGGTCGCGCAGGTCGGGGCAGCCCGGACCGATGGCAAAACGCTCCAGCCGCGGGGCCGAACGCACCACGAACACGTCGCCGGGGTCCATGCGGCCGCGGGTGACGGCGATCTTGCGAAAGCTTTCGTTGGTGGCGATGGAGGCGTCGGCGGCGGCATAGTTCAGCCGCTCCCACAACAGCATCATCCGCCAGTACAGCCCGCGCCGGCCGAATTTGGCTTCATAAAGCTCCGGGCAAACGTCGTGATGATCGAAGATATAGGAAACGCCCCGCAGCCGGTGCCAGAGCGCTGGCAGAAAGACCAGATCGGGCGGGTTGCAGCCGTGGATGACGTCGAAGCCGCGCTCGCGCCGTATCCGGGCCGCCAGCCGGAACCAGTGCCACAGCGCTGCCG
>SKWP01000066.1 GCA_007128865.1 Paracoccaceae bacterium | reverse complement strand
GCGGCACCCGAAACCTCGCTGGCCATGCGCTCGGAATGGATGGAAAGCCCGACAATGGTGTCTTCGGTGCCGTGCAGGATTTCGATGGGCAGGTCGAGCGCTGCATAGCGCGGGGCCATTTCGGCGACATGCGGCTTGAGCCCCTGCACCTGCAGGGCATTGGCGCGCAGGGCGTCGCGGCGAAGGCTGAGCCCGAGTCCGATATGGCCGGCATAGCCCGGCGGGGCGGGCTGGGGCGCAAAGATGCTGTCCAGCACCGCAAGCACGCGGCTTTCCGGAGCGAAGGCGGAAACCAGCGGAATCGCCACCCGCTGCCCGAAGCCGGTTGCGGCGATGCGGTACCAGGGGCCCAGTTCGCCCGGCCAGGGATGCGTTGCCCCGGCCAGCAGAACCAGCCCCGCCGGTCGCGGCCCGGCCTCGGGGCGGTCATGCGCGGCAAGCGCCCAGGCCATGGCCACCGCGCCACCATAGCTGTGGCCCAGCACCAGAGGGTCGCGCACCCCCAGCTTGCCGGCCACGCGGCGCAGCAGGGCGGCCTGAACGCGCGGGTCCACCGCTGCGTCCGGGGGGGCGTCCGACAGGCCGAGGCCGGGGCGATCAAAGGCGATTACGCGGAAATGCGGTGCCAGCCTTCCGGTCAGATCGAAGGTGAAGTCGCGCAGGCTGCCGGACGCGCCATGGATCATGACCAGATCGGGCCCGTTACCCTTGACCACCGCGTGCAGTCGCAGCCCGTCGACTGTCAGCATGCGGCCTTCGGCGGGAAAGGCGCGTTCGGCCGCCGCTGCGCGGTTGCCGGCACGCCAGTCGGTCAGCGCGGCACCACCGGCCAGCGCCATGGCCCCCGCGACGATACCGGTCAGCACGGCGCGCATGGCGGCAAGGCGCCGGCCATCCGGCGGCGCGCTGCGTGGTCAGTCCGGTTTGCCGATGCGGTCGATCTCATAGGGTGTCGACTGGTATATCTCGTTTATCCAGTTGCCATATAGAAGATGCGCGTGGCTTCGCCAGCGGTTGAGCGGTGTGCGTGCCGGGTTGTCGTCGGGGTAGTAGTTGCGCGGTACCTCGATCGGCTTGCCGGATGCCACATCGCGGTCGTATTCTTCCTTGAGCGTGGTGCTGTCGTATTCGAAATGGTTGAAGATGCACAGCGCCCGGTGCGCCGCATCCTCGACAAGGCAGGGGCCTACCTCGTCCGAACCGATCAGCGTCACCAGCCCCGGCACCGCGTCGACGTCAGGCTGCCTGATTTCGGTCCAGCGGCTGACCGGGATCAGCACATCGTCGGAAAACCCCCGCAGATAGGGCGAGGCCGGGGCCATGTTGCGGTGCCGGAAGCAGCCGAAGGCCTTGGCGTCCAGCATATGCTTGGGAACCCCGTGGAAGTGGTTGAGCCAGGCCATCCCGCCCCAGCAGACCGCAAAGGTCGAATGCACATGGGTCTGGGTCCAGTCGAACACCCTGCGCAGTTCGTCCCAGTAGGTGACCTGTTCATAGGGCAGGTGTTCGATCGGCGCTCCGGTCACGATCAGCCCGTCGAACCGCTCGCCGGCGACATCGCGAAACGGTCGATAGAACGCGTCCATATGCGCGGCGGCGGTGTTCTTGGTCTCGTGTTCGCTCATCCGGATCAGGTGGAAATCGATCTGCAGCGGGGTGGCGCCGATCAGCCGGGCGAACTGGGTTTCGGTCTGGATCTTCTTGGGCATCAGGTTGAGCAGCGCGATCCGCAGCGGCCGGATATCCTGCCGGGCGGCGCGGTCCTGCGACATCACCATCACACCCTCGCGCGAGAGGACCTCATAGGCGGGCAGGGTCTGCGGCAGGGTGATGGGCATGGCGCGCCTCTTTCGGACTGCGTGCGGTGGACCGCTCAGATAGCCCCGTCAGCCTCGGGCCTCAAGGGCGGCGGCAATCAGCGCCACGAAGTCGTCGGCGTTGCCCAGACCGGCGATATCCCCGGCCTCGACCGCGATACCCCAGTTGCGGGCCATGGCGGCATAGCGTGGCGTACGATGCGCCAGTGCCCGCGCATAGGCCCAGCGCACGAAAGCATCGGGGTCGACCGCGCCTTCTGCGGCGCCGGTCTGCCCGAGATATTCGTTCCACGCCGCGTGCAGGAAATCGGGCTGGTAATACATCGGTTTCGGCGCCCGGTCGAAGCGGCGCACGAGTTCTTCGGTGTGCGCCTCTGTACCCCGGATCCAGACCAGCAGCAGGTTTTCCGAAAGGCATTTCAGAACCGGATCGTCCGGGTCGTCGGGATCGACCACCTCGCAGATCGACCCGCCCGTATCGCAGACGAAATGCGGATAGCCATAAAGCGCCGCTGCCCGGTCGATGAACGCCGGGGTGTCCAGCAGGGCGGAAATCTCGGCGGAGCGGTGCTGTTCCTGACGCTTCATGTATTCGTTGAAATCCAGCCCGCCGCGGGCCGGATCTCCGGGCTTGCCGAGATAGGTCGACAGCGGTGCGAGGTTTTCGAAGGTGATGTTGGAGGTGATGTAGACGCTGTCCGACAACAGCAATTCGCGCAGAAGCGGCACCTTCATTGCCTCGCGCTTGAAGTTGTCGGCGATATGCTCGCCCATGTACCGGGTGCCGATACGGTAATCGACCGAGTAATGGAACCATCCGCCCGACTGGCGCAGCAGGCCCGCCGTCCAGGTCTTTCCGAGCCCTGACATGCCGAACAGCGCCACGCGCCTGTTCGTTGCAGCCCGCCAGGCCCTGGCGTCGGGATAGATCATGCCGCGTGGTCTCCGTGCTCGCCCCGCGCCGGGCTAGCACGAAGCGTGGTTGCGGCGGAAGCCCTCAGCAGATTGTGCAGCCCTGTTCGCGCGTGGGGCGGGCGGGTGCGTAACCGTCCGCCAGCAGGCGCATCATGCCGCCGGCCAGATCGACGACCGGTTGTTCCAGCAGCGGGGCGAACTGCGCGGCCGCGCGCGAGGTCCGGTTGCCCGTCCGGCAGATCAGCGCAACAGGCTGACCGGGCTGCAGATGCGGCCTCAGGCCGTCGATGAAGGCTTCCGGGTCGCCGCCGTCATAGGTCATCAGCAGCGCGCCGGGAAAAACCCCCGTCTGCTGCCATTCCGCGGGGCTGCGGATGTCCACCAGCAGGACGTTGGCCGCCTCGATCTCGGCGGCGCTGGGCGCCGAGACGTAATGCGTTGCGTGCTGGGCGGTGGCGGGGGCGGTCAGCAGCAGTGCCGCGGCCAGCAGGGCCATGCTCGCAACGCGGAACTGAGGTTTCAGGATCATGATCTGGCCTCGGTCGTGCGGTTCGGATTTCGATCATATTGGCACAATGCGGCTCCGGATTACAGGGGCAATCCCGCGACACTCTGCCCGGTCAGTGCGAGCTGCCACGCCGTTGTCGCCGGCCGCCTGCACCGGTCAGGTTCATCAGGTTGCCGGCGAAGATCACCAGTGCCCCGACGAACACCGACAGCAACAGCGGTTCACCGTAAAGCAGCATGCCAACCAGCGCGATGACCGGAAGGCGCAGGAAATCCATCGGTGCCACAAGCACGGCCGGTGCATGGCGCAGCGCATTCGAAAGCGCGACATGCGCAGTCAGTCCGGTGATTGCGACCAGGATCACCCAGGGCCAGATCGCAGCGGCCGGCCAGCGCATGCCCAGCGGCACGGCAATTGCCAGCGCCATGAAGGTCTGGCTGAGCGTCATCCAGAACAGCACGCAAAGCACCGAGTCATGGGCGAGGATGCGTCGTGTGAACAGCGTGTTCAGGGCCAGACCCAGGGCGGCCACAAGGGCTGCGGCATGCCCGGCACCGGGTTCGACCGCGCCGGGCTGGGCAACGATCAGGACGCCCGCAAAACCAAGCGCAACCGCCATCATGCGCCGCCGTGTCATCGCTTCGCCCAGCAGCAGCGGCGCCAGCACCGCAACCCAGAGCGGGCTGGTGAATTCGAGTGCAACCAGTTGTGCGAAAGGTATGAGCGGCAGCGCATAGAGCCAGCTTACCTGCCCGGTGAAATGGGCAAGATTGCGCTGCACATGCAGCCGCGGGTTGCGACTGCGGATCTGGGCAAACCCATGGAAGGCCAGAACCGCACAGACAACCAGCCAGCCTATGGCCGAACGCCAGGCCATCAGTTCGAAGACATTGAGCTGTGCCTGCGCCTCGCGTCCGGCGACGGCCATGACCGAAAACGAAGCCACAGCGCCCAGAACCCAGATCAGCGCCCGCCAGGGTCGGGCTGCCATGCCCGCCGCCGATTCTGCGACCGGGGTGGGTGGCGGCCCGGTCATCCGCCCGGAGCTGGCTTCGGCAGGTCTTGCAGCGGGGCGCGACCGGGGCGCCGACGGGCCGCGACGGGGCCTGCCCTGTGGCTCATTCCCATTCGATGGTGCCGGGCGGCTTTGACGTTATGTCATAGGTCACCCGGTTGATGCCGCGCACCTCGTTGATGATCCGCGTGGCGGTTTCGGCAAGGAAGTCGTGGCTGAAGGGATAATAGTCGGCGGTCATGCCGTCGACGCTGGTGACAGCACGCAGGGCGCAGGCGTAATCATAGGTCCGCGCGTCGCCCATCACCCCCACGCTGCGCACCGGCAGCAGGGCGACAAAGGCCTGCCAGATTTCATCGTAAAGTCCGTGGCGGCGGATCTGGTCGATGTATACCGCATCCGCACGGCGCAGGATGTCCAGCTTCTCGCGGGTGATGGCACCGGGGCAGCGAATGGCCAGGCCGGGCCCCGGAAAGGGATGGCGGCCGATGAAACGATCGGGCAGGCCCAGCTCGCGGCCAAGCGCGCGCACCTCGTCCTTGAACAGCTCGCGCAAGGGCTCGACCAGTTTCAGCCCCATCTTCTCGGGAAGGCCGCCGACATTGTGGTGGCTCTTGATGGTAACCGAAGGGCCACCGGAAAAGCTGACCGATTCGATGACATCGGGGTAAAGCGTACCCTGGGCCAGGAATTCCGCGCCGCCGGTCTGGGTGGCGTGTTTCTGGAACACGTCGATGAACAGCCGGCCGATGGTCTTGCGCTTTGTTTCCGGATCGGAAACGCCATCAAGGGCATTCAGGAACAGGGCGCTTTCGTCCGCATGCACCAGCGGGATGTTGTAGGCGTCGCGGAACATGGCCACGACCTCTTCGGCCTCGCCCTCGCGCAGGAGCCCGTGGTCGACAAAGACGCAGGTCAGCCGGTCGCCGATAGCCTCGTGGATCAGCACCGCGGCGACCGACGAATCAACCCCGCCCGACAGCCCGCAGATAACCCGGCCGTCGCCGACCTGGTCGCGGATGCGGGCGATGGCCTCTTCGCGGTAGGCGCCCATGGTCCAGTCGCCGGTAAATCCTGCCTCGCGCAGGAAATTGGCATAAAGCCGCGCGCCGTTCGGGGTGTGGTGCACCTCGGGGTGGAACTGCACCGCATAGAATTTCCGGGCCGGGTCAGCGGTGATGGCAAAGGGCGCGGCCGGCGATGTGCCATAGACCGCAAAGCCCGGTGCCAGCGCGGCGACGTGGTCGCCGTGGCTCATCCAGACCTGTTCGCGGCCGGTCTCGAACCAGCCTTCCAGCAGCGGCAGCGCATCGCCTGCGGGGGTTACATAGGCGCGGCCGAATTCGGCGGTGCCGTCGCCGCGTTCGACCCGGCCACCCAGCATCTGCATCATCACCTGCTGGCCATAGCAGATGCCCAGCACCGGCACCCCGAGCCGAAAGAGCATTTCCGGCGGTCTGGGCGAGTCGGGGTCAAGCACGCTTGCCGGCCCGCCCGAAAGCACCACGGCCAGCGGGGCAAAGGCATTCAGAAACGCCTCGGTCACCGCCTGGTAGGGATGGATTTCGCAATAGACATTCTGCTCGCGCAGGCGTCGCGCAATAAGCTGCGTCACCTGACTGCCGAAGTCCACGATAAGAAGGCGCTGATGCTGGGTCGCGGTCATGTCAGCCGCATTAGGCAAGCCCGCCCGCGGGTGCAAGGGGCCTGCGCACCGCCGCGCCGGTTTCGCACCCCTCGGGCGGTTCAGGCCGGCATGAGTTTCTGCACATAGCCGGGCAGGGCAAAGGCGCCCTGATGGACCTCGGGCGTGTAATAGCCGGGCTCGAACCCGGCAGCAGCAAAGCGCTCGCGCAGCACCGCAAGCGGCGTCTGACGTGCGGCCCCGTCGGTGCCCCAGCCAAAGGCCATCGGCCCGCCGTTATAGGTGGGCACGCTGGCCAGATAGCAGGTCCAGTCCGAATAAAGCGCCCGGAAGGCGCGCATGGTGTTGGTCAGCTCGGCCCCCTGCATGAACGGCACGCCATTCTGCGTAACGATGATGCCACCGGGGTTCAGCCGCCGCTTGGCATGGCCATAAAAGCTGTCGGTAAACAGCACCTCGCCGGGGCCGACCGGATCGGTCGAATCGACGATGATCACGTCGAACCCGGCCCCCTCGCGGCGCATGAAGGCTGCGCCGTCGTCGATCACCAGATCGAGCCGCGGGTCATCGAAGGCGCCGGCCGAAAGTGTCGGAAGGTACTTTTGGGAAAACTCGACAACGCCGGCATCGATCTCGACCATGGTGAGGTGGCGCACGCCACGGTGCCGCAGAACCTCGCGCGCCATGCCGCCGTCGCCGCCGCCGACAATCAGCACCCGCTCGGCCGCGCCATGGGCGAAGATCGGCACATGCGCCATCATCTCGTGATAGATGAAGTTGTCGCCCTCGGTGGTCTGAACGACGTCGTCCAGCGTCAGAACCCGGCCGAAGCGCGCATTCTCGATCACCCGCAGGCGCTGATGATCGGTCGCGCTGTCATACAGCACCCGGTCCACGCGCAAGGCCTGCGCGTAGTCCGGGTGGAGTTTTTCAATCATCCAGTCGGTCATGGTGCACTCAGGCGGCGGCCTGATCGCAAACCAGACCGTCGCCGCGCAGCAGTTCCTTGACGCGCACATCATCGGTGCCGAAGGCCCGGCGCAGCACATCCACGGCCCGCCAGGGCTGCGCATCGCCGCACATGAACACGTCGAAGGCGCCATAGCCGATCTCGGGCCAGGTGTGCACGCTGATGTGGCTTTCGGCCAGCACCGCCACCCCGCTCACCCCCTGAGGGCTGAACTTGTGGGTGTGGATGTGCAGCAGCGTGGCGCCGCATTCCTCGACGCAAT
>SKWP01000175.1 GCA_007128865.1 Paracoccaceae bacterium | reverse complement strand
TCAGAAAGCCGGTCAGGCTCGGGGTTTCGGCACCCTCATAGGCCAGCGCCTGCTGCAGCAGCGCGTCGATGCCGTCGACAGCCTCGGCCCCCAGTCGCGCCAGCAGCCGCCGGCGCCCGTCATGCCGGGTCAGGGCGCGTTCGAGCAGTTCGAAGGGGCGCAGGAAATCGGCGCTGTCCAGCATGTCGGAAACGAATGCAAGGGTTTCGGGCCAACCGGCCTGCCCCGCGCGCAAAGCCTGCCACAGATGGCCCTGCCGGCCGTGGGCCAGGTCGAAAAGCTGCGCCTCGGTCCAGCCGCACAGCGGCGAGCGCAGCAGTTCGGCCAGCGCCAGGTCGTCCTCGGGAAGATCGAGAAAGGCCATCATCGCACGCAGGTCGCGCACCGCGATCTCGGCGGAAAGATTGAGCCGGTCGGCGCCGGCGATGGGCAGGCCGGCGGCCTTGCAGGCCCGGATGATGCGATAGAACAGTGGCGAGCGGCGCTGCACCAGGATCATGAAATCGCCCGCCCGCAGCGGCCGCGGCCCGTCACGATGGGGAAGGACGGTGCCGGCGGCCAGAAGCCGCGCGATCTCTGCGGCGATCTGCCCGGCAAGCCGTTCGAAATGATGGGTTTCGCCAAGGATGTCCACCGGGTCGAACCAGTCCTGCCTGGGCTGGGTGGCGGCCGGTTCCACGGCCGGCCACAGATCCACCCGGCCCGGCATTGCGGCATGAAAGGCACGGTGGCGCACCGCGCCGCCCAGCCCGCGGCCGCGCCGGTCGTCGAAGGTCAGGTCCACCAGCCTCAGGATCGCCGGCGCCGATCGAAACGAATGTTCGAGCAGCAGGGTCTGCCACGGCACGCCCATTTCGGGCAGGCGCCGGCCGAAATGGGAATGCATGCGGTCGAAGCTGCGCAGGTCTGCACCCTGAAAGGAATAGATCGACTGCTTGCGGTCGCCGACCACAAAGACCGAGCGGCGTTCGTCCTCGACCCCGCTGCCGGCGGTGAATTCCTGGGCCAGAAGCTCGATCACCCGCCACTGTTCCGGGCTGGTGTCCTGTGCCTCGTCAACCAGGATGTGGTCCACCCCGCCGTCGAGCTTGTAGAGCACCCATTGCGCCACCGATCTGTCCGACAGCAACCGCACTGCGCCGCGGATCAGGTCGTCAAAGTCCAGCCGCCCGCCCAGCGCCTTGCGCCGTTCGTATTCGGGCAGGAAGACGGCGGCAAAGCGATGCAGCGCCAATGCCCTTTCGGCTGCTGCAAGGGCAAGCCGCCGCGGGCGGGCGGCCTCGACGCGCAGCATCAGCGCGTCGATGGCAGCCATGGCCGCCTCGCCCAGCGCCGTGCGGGTGGCCTTGGTCGGAAAGGTGCCGATCTTGGCGGCCTGTGGCGCGGCGGCCTTGGCGCCAAAGAGCATCAGGCCCTCCAGCGCCTCCAGATCCGCCAGACCGGGGCCATTCGCGCCCGGCCGCGGAAGCCTGGGGGCCTGCTTGACATCATTGGCCGAGCCCGCGGCCATGGCGCCGCGCAGGGTTTCCAGCAGCGCCGCCTCGCCGCCGATGAATACCTCGGCCAGCAGCCTTTCCGCATCCAGCCCCGGCGGCAGGCCGAACAGCGCCCACAGATCGGCCGGTTGGCGTGCCGGCAGCAGAAACGCGCCTGCGCCGGCAATCTCGCGCGTCAGCCGGCCAGTTTCGCCCGAAAGCTGGCGGGCGATTGCGTCCAGCCGGTCCGGTGCCGTTTCGGCCAGATGTTCCAGCACGTCTTCGCGCAGAAGCGCGGCGGCGCGGTCATCCATCTCGGCAAAGGCGGGGCTGACCCCCGCCTCCAGCGGAAACCGGCGAAGCAGCCCGGCGCAGAAGGCGTGAATGGTCTGGATCTTCAGCCCGCCCGGCGTTTCGATGGCGCGGGCAAACAGGCGGCGCGCGCGGCGCAGCGTGTCGGCATCGGGCGCGCGTTCCACCCCCAGCCGGGCCAGAGCCGCGCGCAGGGCGGCGTCTTCCAGCATCGCCCATTCGCCCAGCCGGGCAAAAAGCCGGTTCTGCATCTCGCCGGCGGCGGCCTTGGTATAGGTCAGGCACAGGATGCGCCCCGGCGCCACGCCCCGCAGCAGAAGCCGCGCCACCCTGTCGGTCAGCACCCTGGTCTTGCCCGAGCCCGCATTGGCAACCAGCCAGGTGGAGGATGCGGGATCGGCGGCCTGAATCTGGCGGGCGCTGGCAGCGTCGGGGCGGAGATCCTCAGTCATTGCCACCTCCGACCGGGAAACGAACCGGCTGATCCGTCAGTTCCCATTCGCCAAATCGCGCCAGATGGTCGTAATCGCCCGCATCGCGTTCGCTGCGGGTGGCGCGCCGGGCCGCATAGCCCTGATCCGGGCGCGCATAGGCAGCGACAAGCTGTTCCAGTTCGGCCCAGACCGTGGCGCAATCCTCGGGGCTCATCACGGTGGTCAGCGCCTTCGGACTTGCACCAAGGCCCAGATAGGCGATGCCGGCCACGCCGCGCCGGCCGAGCTGCGCAAAGCCGCCGCGTTCGGCCATCGCGGCTTCAAGCGGCAACTGCTTTTCGAAATGGCGCTGTTCGTCGGGCGAGGGCGGCGCACCGGTCTTGTAGTCGATGATCAGCAGCCGGTCGTCGGCCAGCTCGTCGATCCGGTCCGGCCGCGCCGTGAGGGTGAAATCGACCCCGTCAAGCGGCGCCGAGCCGCTTTTCTCGGTCAGAACAGGTGTGCCGGCGTGTTCGGCGTTCCAGGTCAGGAACCAGTCGGCGCTGCGGTCGAGATGGCTCAGCCACAGCCTGCGCGCGGCCGCCCAGGGCACCAGCGTTTCCAGCACCTCGGCGCCGATGCGCATCAGCATGGCACGGTCGCCGCCCGCAAGCCCGCCTTCGGCCACGAAGCGTTCGAAGACCTTGTGCAGGACCGATCCGCGCAGCAGGGCATCCGGGGTCCGGTGCAGCGGGTCCAGCCGCCGCAGCCCGAGGATGTAGCGCGCATAGACGGCATAGGGGTCGCGGATGAGCCGGCTGATCGCCGTTACCGGCAGCTCGCGCGGGCGGGCTGCAGCCGGGGGGCAGGGCGCCGGGCGTGGCTCGGGCGGCACCGGGGCGAAATCGGCCTCCAGCGCCGCGGCCATGTCGAGCCAGCGCCGACCTTCGGCACGCATCCGTTCCAGCGCAACCGGCCCGCCGGCATCGTGCAGCCCGCCCAGCAGATTGACCAGCCGGTTGAGCCAGCGCGCCGGCACCGTTTCGGCCTCGGCATCGCGGCGGGACCGGCTGAGCACGACCTCGGGCAAACCGGCGGCCTGCTGGAAATCATGCGCCGAAAGCCCGACGCGCCGCTCCGGCAGCAGCAGCCCGGCGCGCAGCCGCATGAGCCGGCTCAGCCACGGGTCGGGCGCCGGCGTTTCGGGCCAGCCGCCTTCGTTCAGGCCACCCAGGATCGCCAGTTCGACGCCGGCCTCGCGTGCTTCGCGGGTGCCGCGGATCAGGACGCCGGGATGCGTCTGCACGCTTTCGCGGACCTCGTGCCGTGCCATCACCGAGGCCAGAAGCGCGGCATGGTCGGCCGGCAGCATGCTGCCACCATGTTCGGCCTCGCGGGTGAGTTCGTCCATCACCGCAAGCGCGCGTTCGCCGGCAGCCTCGCGCCAGAGTTCGCTGTCATGCGCGGGGGCGGGGCCGGCGGCCAGCGCCTCGGCAAGCGCGCGATGGCGGGCGACATGGGTGGCAAGTGGTGCCTCGACGGCGCTGTCGAGCCCTTCGATCAGCCCGGCCAGCCACCCAGCCCAGGCCCCGGCGCCGGGCACCGGGCTGCGCGCGGCAAAGCGTTCCAGCGCCTGCGGGTCGGGAAACGGCGGCCCGAAACGGCGCAGCTGCCGTTCGAGCCCGCGGGTCAGCAGCAGATGCGTGCCCCGGTCGCCGCCGCTGTGGGTGATCGGGTGCTTGAGCAGCGTCAGCAGGGCCTGCGCCGAAAGCCGCTGCCCGAACAGCCCCGCCACCAGCCGCAGGAACCGGCCCGGCGCGGTCAGCCCCAGCGGCCGGCCGGCGCTGTCGTCGGGCCGGATGCCCCAGCGATCGAGCGCCACGGCCACCCGCCGGGCCAGCAGCCTGTCGGGTGTGATCAGCATCGCGGCCCGGCCGGCCTCGGCGGCAGCGCGCAGTCGCAGCGCGACGGCAAGTGCCTCGGCGCGCTGGTCGGGCGCCTCGATCAGGCCAAGACCCTGCGTGGCTGCGGTCAGATCGCCCAGGGCCGAACCTTCGCCGCGCCACTGGTCGGTTACCGGCGGAGGCCGCAGCGCCAGCGATATCAGCCGGTTGCGCGCGGGGTGCGGGGCCGTTTGCCCGGCCAGCCATGGGCGCACGGCTGCCGGTTCCTGCCCCAGCGCGGCGATGATCCGGTACAGCCGGTATTGCGGGTGATCCTCGTTCGGTGCGGCTTCGGCATCGAGCGCGCGCCAGGCATGGGCGGGCATGTCGAAATCGAAGCCGGGCAGCACCAACGCCCCCTGCGGCAGGCCGGCGACCGCCTGCATCAACAGCGCCGTTGCCCCGCGCGAACCGGTCGAGCCGGCGATGATCACCGGATGATCCGGCGGTTCATGGCGCCAGCGCGTCACCAGCGCCTCGGCGGCATGGCGCTGGCGGGCCTCGGTGTCGGCCATGCCGGCTGCATCGGCCCAGTCGCCGGCCAGCCGCACGAAGGCAAGGCTGCGTTCCCAGTGCGCGGCGTGGTCGGCCACATCGAGCCCGGCCAGGGTTTCGGCCGAAACGCCTTCGCCATGCATCTCGTCCAGCAGTGCCGCAAGGCTGTCGGCCAGGTCGAAGGCGGCGCTGCGGGGGGCGATGCCGGGCTGCGCCGCGATCAGCCCCGATACCAGCCGCGCCAGTTCCAGCCTGCGCCGCAGGCCCGAAACCGGCGGCGCAAGCCCGGGCTGCGGCATCTCGGCGCCGATATCGCTCAGCAGCCGCAACCGCGGCAGCAACAGCGCACCGCGGGCGGCAAGTTCGGCTGCAAGCCGCTGGCGCATGCGTCCGGTGTTCAGCAGCACCTCGCAGCGGGCCAGTGCCTCGGGCGGCAGGCCCCGGCTGCGCCCGATCAGCCCTTCCGCCAGCCGGGCCGGGAAATCGGCGCCGGGCGGCAGGGCGAAAAGACGCGGGCTTCGGTCCTGTTCGGTGAACATGCTGGTTCCATCGCTGCGGCAGACCGTTCGGACCCTGCCAGCCCCGGCGCCGCCCGGCAAGGCCCGCGTCAGCCCGGCTGGCCCTGCGCAAGCGCCGCAATGGCCGCGATCAGCTGCCGATGGCGGGGTGCGCCGGCCCAAACGGACAGCCGCCGCGGTTCGGCATCCGGGATGGGCGCATCGGGGTTATGGGGCGAAACCGCATCGATGGCAAAGCGCAGGTGCAGGGCGTCCGGCGGCGCCTCGTCACCCAGCCTGTCGGGCCACTCCACAAGGCAGAGGGCGCTACCGAAGGCATCGCCAAGCCCGAGTTCCACGACCTCGCCGGCATCGTGCAGCCGGTAGAGATCGGCGTGCCAGATCTCTGTTTCCCCGGCTGCGTATGTCTGCACGAGGGTAAAGCTGGGCGAGGGCACTTCCTCGGGCAGTTGCCCGGCCGCGCGCTGCATTGCGCCGATAAGCGCCCGGGCAAAATGGGTCTTGCCGCTGCCGAGGTCACCGTGAAGCAGCAGCGTGTCGCCGGCCCCGAGCCTTGGCGCCAGCCAGGCGGCAAAGGCGGCTGTGGCGTCGGGGTCCGGCAGCAGCAGGGTTGCCCTGCGGTCGGGTACCGGCGCTGGGTCTGATCCCGTGCCCGTCACCGCCAGCCGTCCGGATCAGTAGCTGTATTCGGCGTAGATGCGGCCCAGATCGCCCTGCCATTCGCCGTGGTAGCGGGCCAGAAGCTCATCGGCCGGGGTCTGGCCGCTTTCCACACTTTCGCGCAGGGTATCGAGAAAATGCGTCTCGTCCGGCAGCATGCCGCCGGCCCCGGCGCGGGCACGGGCCTTCAGGCCGGCTTCGGCGATGGCCAGAGCCTCGCGCGCAAGGTCGTGCATGCTCAGCCCGGCAACCCGGGCCTGCAACCCGTCGACGCTGGCTGCAACCCTCAGCGCCTCGCGGGTTTCCGCGTTCCAGCCCTTGCACAGATCCCAGGCGGCATCGAGCGAACTGCGGTCATACATCAGCCCAACCCACAGTGCCGGCAATGCGCACAGCCGCCGCCACGGACCGCCATCAGCGCCACGCATCTCCATGTAGCGCTTGATGCGGGCCTCGGGGAAGATCGTGGTCAGGTGATCCGCCCAGTCGCCCAGCGTCGGGGTTTCGCCGGGCAGCGCCGGCAGCCGGCCGTTCAGGAAATCGCGAAACGACATGCCCAGCGCATTGATGTAACGGCCATCGCGGTAGACAAAGTACATCGGCACATCGAGCGCATAATCGACATAGCGTTCGAAGCCGAAACCATCCTCGAAGACAAAGGGCAGCATGCCGGTGCGCGCCGGGTCGAGATCGCGCCAGATCCGCGACCGCCAGGACTTGTGCCCGTTCGGCCTGCCCTCGAAGAACGGCGAATTGGCGAAAAGCGCGGTGGCCACCGGCTGCAACGCCAGCGCCACGCGCAGCTTCTGCACCATGTCCGCCTCGCTGGAAAAGTCGAGGTTCACCTGTACGGTACAGGTCCGGTACATCATCTGCGTGCCGTGGGTGCCGACGGTGTCCATGTAGGGGGTCATCAGCCCGTAGCGCCCCTTGGGCATAACCGGCATGTCCTCGTGCCGCCAGATCGGCGCCGCGCCCAGCCCGATGAACCCCGCGCCGATGTCGTCGGCGACCGACTTGACCTCGCGCAGATGCTCGTTCACCTCGTCGCAGGTCTGGTGGATGCTCTGAAGGGGCGCGCCCGACAGCTCGAACTGCCCGCCCGGTTCGAGACTGACGTTTGCACCGTCCTTCAGCAGACCGATCAGCTTGTCACCCTCATGCACCGGGGCCCATCCGAACCGGTCGCGCAGGCCTTCCAGCATGGCGCGGATGCTGCGCGGCCCGTCGTAGGGCAGCGGCAGCAACGTGTCGCGGCAGTAACCGAATTTCTCGTGCTCGGTTCCGATGCGCCAGTCGGTCTCGGGCTTGCAACCGTCGGCGAGATACTGTGCCAGCTGTTCGTGCCGCTCGATCGGGTCGCCGCCG